>CAMCME010000001.1 GCA_945875925.1 Rickettsia typhi
AACTTCTTTGGCAAATGTTTGTAGATATTTATCCAGAACTTCTGATTTGTAATCACAAATAATGATGAATTGCTTGCCCACAAATTTCTCAAATAAATGAAAAACCAATGGCTTATTTTCTATTGGTACAAGGCATTTAGGCTTATTGATCGTAAGAGTTTCTAGCCTAGAACCTCTACCGCCAGCCTGCACAATAACATATTCTATATTTTTCATTTTTGTCTCTTAGAAATTTTAAACCTTATTTTGCAAATACCATTCATAAACCCTTGCCACACCATCTTCCAAAGAAACTTTTGCTTTCCAGCCCAAAGAATTAATTTTAGAAACATCCATACATTTGCGTGGAGTACCGTCTGGTTTGGTGGCGTCGAATTTTAACTCGCCTTTAAAGCCTACGGTTTTTTTGATTAATTCTGCTAATTCGCGAATAGTTAAATCTTCGCCAACGCCAATATTTACAAGACCTTTCACTTCTTTGTTATTCATGGCAAAAAGGCAGGCCCTAGCCAAATCATCAACATATAAAAATTCTCTTTTTGGCGTTCCAGATCCCCAAACTTCAACAAATTCGCTATTATTAACTTTCGCTTCATGAAATTTGCGCATCAAAGCTGGTAAAACATGAGAAGAATTTAAATCGAAATTATCATTAATTCCGTAAAGATTGGTCGGCATTAAAGAAATGAAATCGCAACCGTATTGATCCGCGTAAGCTTCACACATTTTGACACCTGCAATTTTAGCAATGGCATATCCGTAATTGGTTGGCTCAAGCAAACCAGTTAAAAGATATTCTTCTTTAATTGGCTGAGCTGCAAATTTTGGATAAATACAAGAACTTCCCAAAAAAACTAAGCGTTTAACGCCTTTTAAATAAGAGTTATGAATGATGTTATTTTGGATTTGCAAATTTTCGTAAGTGAAGTCTGCCATCTTAGTTCTATTGGCTTCAATGCCTCCAACTTTTGCGGCTGCCAGAAAAACAAATTCTGGCTTTTCTTCAGCGAAAAATTCCGTAACTTTTTCCTGATTAATTAGATCGAGTTCGTCATGAGTTTTGGTGATAATATTATCGAATCCTTGATTTTGTAGCTCGCGAACAATAGCTGAACCAACCATTCCACGGTGGCCTGCTACATAGATTTTGGAATTTTTGTTCATGGTAAATTTATGAATGATTTTCTAAAAAACAGATCCCGCTTATTTAATCTGTCATCTCGAACGCAGTGAGAGATCTCATGAGTTTATAGAGCAAGACCTCATGAGATCTCTCACTGCGTTCGAGATGACAGAAATCTTATAAACCTTACAACGCCCCAATTTCTTTCAAAAATGCCTTATCCAAACTATCTTCTGAGTGCTTCTGCTTAAATCCTTGCGGAGTTCCGCTATAAACAATTTTTGCTTCATTTAAAACTGCAATTGAATCACAAATTTCATCCATGTCAGACAAAATATGTGAACTAAAAAATACAGATTTTCCCGAATTTTTATAAGCAATTAATTCTCTTTTCAAAGCGATACGAGCTTTTGGATCAAGGCCAGACATTGGTTCGTCTAAAATAACTAAGTCAGCTTCTGATAAAAATATGGCTAAAAGACCAAGTTTTTGGGTCATGCCTTTAGAATATTTGGTAACTTTTTGTTTTAAGACTTCAAATTTCAAATCAAGATTTTCGCAAATACGACGCGCTTTTTCAGGGTCATATTTCTTTTTGTAAAAATCTAAAACGAAAGTCACAAATTCTTCACCTTTAAGATGTTGTGAAGGTTGGAATTTTTCTGGCAAATAGCAGATTTTTTTTCTGCTTTCTGGCAAAACACGCGAAACGCCAAAAATTTCTGCTTCGCCATGATCTTGATCAAGAAGATCTAAAATAATTTTAATTAAAGTGGTTTTGCCCTGCCCGTTTAGGCCAATGAAACCAAAAATTTCATTTTCTTTAACATCGAAACTAACTTTATCAAGTACAGGCCTATCAGTGAAGCTTTTGGAAATTTCAGAAATTTTTAAAGGAAGCATATTATGAAATACTTATGTGAATTACTTTTGGTCTAGAAGATTATTTATAGCTAAAAGAGAGATTGTATATCCATCAGTGCCAAGACCTGAAATTACTGCTGTGACAACGCCACTTAAAAAAGAATTTTGTCTAAATTCTTCGCGTTGAAAAATATTAGAAATATGTAATTCAATTTTTGGTTTGTGGAACATTTCCAAAGCATCTCTAATTGCAACAGAAGTGTGAGTGTAAGCGGCAGCATTGATGATAATTGCGTCAAAATTATCAATCGCATCTTGAATGAAATTTACTAAATCGCCTTCACTATTTGATTGTTTCAATTCAACTTCCAAATCCAATTCTACAGCTAATTGCTTACATTCATTTTCAATTTTAGCTAAAGAAGTATCGCCATAAATTTCCTTATCTCTTTTATGCAAAAGATTCAGATTTGGGCCGTTTAAAATAAGAACTTTTTTAGACATTTGATTTTTTTGCTTTGAGTTCAATTTTAACAAAAATGAAAATAGTTAAAGGAATTGATAGGCCGTAAATACTTCCAATAACCGCTAAAGCCATCCAAGGTTGCACCAAAAGTCCGATGATGATTGAGCCTAAAATTAATAAGGTCATGTAAAGATATTCGTTTTTGATCGGAATTTTTTTGATCGAAACTGTTGGCACACGGCTTGCCATCAAAACTGCTAGAACCGCAGTGTATGTAATTACCAAGATTGGATGAGTATAAAATCCTTCACCAAATTCATAAAATAAAACCATCGGCAACATCGCCATTGCAGCGCCGCACGGGGCTGGAATTCCTTTGAAAAAATATTTTTCTAGAACTGGATTCACCACTTCTTTTGACATATCAACATTAAATCGTGCCAAACGAATTGCGCTGCAAACAGCGAAAAATAATACCAAAGCCCAATCAAGAACGCGAATATCTTGGTAAGTATTAACCCACATATAAATTACGAAACCCGGAACAACCCCGAAATTTACGAAATCGGCTAGAGAATCTAATTGCGCACCAAAGTCGCTTGATGAGTTGAAAAATCTGGCTAAACGACCATCAATTCCATCCATAAATCCTGACACTAAAACGAAAGCAGTTGCTTTCATAAATTCGCCGTGAATGGCGTAACGAATTGCAGATAGACCAATACAGATACTGGCTAGAGTAACAATATTTGGCAATAATTTGAATAAAGGAAAATAGCCGTCTTCAGTTCTGGTGAACTTTTGAATAATTTGTTTAGGCATTGTGTGTTTTATATAATTTAAAAAACGGGAAGTTTTTCTTAAGAACTTTTTCGAGGAAAATACTGCAAAGATTTTTATTTGCTTTAATCACAAAGCGCCTCTAATTTTTAGAAGCTTTACAAAAAAAGCAATCAACATTTCTTCCAAGTCATTCACAAAAAATCAAACACATGAAAAAAGCTGATCATGAATTGTCCAGAAAGATGGCCAATTGTATTAGATTTCTATCAATTGATGCTGTCGAAAGATCAGCTTCTGGACACCCTGGAATGCCCATGGGAATGGCCGATGTCGCTACAATTCTCTTTAGCGAATTCTTAAAATTTGATGCTAAAAAACCTCACTGGCTTGATCGAGATCGTTTCGTTTTATCTGCAGGACATGGCTCGATGTTGATTTACTCTCTGCTTTATCTTACAGGTTACAAAAACATTGATTTAGATGATCTAAAAAGCTTCCGCCAACTTCATTCTAAATGTGCAGGTCACCCAGAATATGGTCACATCGAAGGAATTGAAACTACCACTGGGCCTTTAGGACAAGGTATAGGAAACGCAGTTGGAATGGCACTTGCCGAAAGAATGTTAGCTGCTCGTTTGGGTGAAGATTTGATTGATCACAAAACTTATTGTATCGCCGGAGACGGATGTTTAATGGAAGGAATCAGCCAAGAAGCTATTTCGATTGCCGGACATTTAAAATTAAATAAGCTGATTTTACTTTGGGACAATAACTCAATTTCAATTGACGGCGACACTTCTCTAAGCACTTCTGAAAATATGAAGATGCGTTTTGAAGCTTGTAACTGGGAAGTTTTGGAAGTTGATGGTCATAATTTTGACGAAATCAGAGCCGCTTTAACTAAAGCTCAAACTTCTGAAAAACCGGTGATGATTGATTGCAAAACTATCATTGCTTTTGGTTCTCCAAATAAATCTGGTTCAGAAAAATCTCATGGTTCACCTCTTGGTGCTGAAGAAACTACTAAAGTTCGTGAGGCTTTAAATTGGCCACACGCACCATTTGTAATTCCTGAAGATTTACAATATAGATGGTTAGAAGCAGGAAAAAGATCTCACAAATTATTTAAAGAATGGGAAGAAAAATTCTCTAAATTAGATCCAAAAAAATTGGCTGATTTAAATAGAATTTTGAAGAATGAACTTCCTGAAAATTTCCAAAAGAATCTCGAAAATTTCAAACAAAAAGTTTTCTTAGAAAAGCCAAAACAAGCCACTCGTAAGTCTTCACAAAATGTTTTAGAATTTTTAACTGAGCAACTTCCTGAACTTATCGGCGGATCTGCCGATTTGACTGAATCGGTTTTAACCAAAACTTCTCACACCAAAGCCATCAATAAAAATGATTTCTCTGGCCGCTACATCCATTACGGAATTAGAGAACATGCGATGGGCGCTTTGATGAATGGTATAACACTTCACGGTGGATTTTTGCCTTACGCAGGCACTTTCCTAGTTTTCTCTGACTACATGAAACCAGCGGTTCGTTTGGCTGCTTTAATGAAATTGCGCTGCATTTATATTTTCACTCATGACTCAATTGGTCTTGGTGAAGATGGTCCAACTCATCAACCAATTGAACATTTGGCAAGTCTGCGCGCCATTCCAAATTTAAATGTTTTCCGCCCTGCTGATGCGCAAGAAACTATTGGATGTTTTGAACAAGCTTTGAAAGCCAAAGAAACTCCATCAGCCATAGTTTTAACTAGACAAAATGTCTCTTTCTTACGCAGCGAATATAGAAAAGATGAAGGTTTCTGCTCACGCGGTGGCTATATCATTTCAGACACTGCACTTGATATTGAGCCAGATGTAGTTTTGATTTCTACAGGTTCAGAAGTTTCAATCGCGATTGAAACTAAAGAAAAATTACACAAACACGGTCTTGCCGTGCGTGTAGTTTCTATGCCATGTTTTGAAATTTTTGCTACTCAAGAAAAATCTTACAAAAACCGTGTTTTGGGTGCAGAACATATTTTAAGAGTTGGTATTGAAGCTGGAATTGACCAATTATGGTGCCGTTATATCGGTAAAGACGGAATCTTCATCGGCATGGAAACATTCGGTGCTTCAGGAAAAGCTGAAGATCTTTACAAACATTTCGGAATTACTTCTGACAATGCTTGCGAAAAAATCTTAGCTGAAATGAAAATTCGTCGCAGAGCTGGAATCGCTAAATATAAAGACAGTGATGATGTTTTGGACGAATTAGATAAATATAAAGAACAAATCAGAAAAGAAGTTGAGGATGATGACGAAAGCTAAAAAAACTTTCTTAATACTTATTTTCAACGCTTTAATAGGCTGCTCCGTCCATAACGGATCATATTACCAAGGACCAATTTCTGATCATTTTGACGGCAAGAGATTTGACTCGGAAAATGATCAGGATTTCTTTGACACTCTCAGATTTTCTTTCACTCCAAAACCTACTTGGAACAATGTTGATAAGCCTTTAGAACTTGGTAAAATAGAAAATTTACCAAATTCTGAAAAAGCCAAAATCATCTTCATTGGACATTCCACTTTTTTAATTCAACTTAAAAATTCTAATATTTTAACCGACCCAATTTGGTCAGAAAGTGCTGGCCCAATAAGCTTCGCCAGCCCTTCTCGCTATGTAAAACCCGCCATTTCTTTTGATAATTTACCAAAAATTAACTATGTGCTGATCAGCCATAGCTCTTACTATCACATGGATGTGCCGACTATTATAGAACTCAAAAAAAGATTTAATCCGCAATTTATTACGGGACTTGGAAATTGTTATTATTTGAATGTTAAACAAAAACTTGGAGTTGATTGCACCGAACTTGATTGGGATGAGAAGCTTGATTTGGCAGGCATCGGAGAGCTTTATTTTACTAAAGCCAAACATTGGTCCAAAAGATTATTTTTCGATTATGACAAAACTTTATGGGGATCTTTCATCATTAAAAATCCTGAAATAAAAATTTTCTTCAGCGGCGACAGCGGCTATGACGATCATTTTAAAGTTATGGGCTATCAATATGGACCTTTCGATGTAGCGCTGATGCAAATGGGATCTTACGAACCAAGATGGTTTTTGAAGAATCACCACATGAACCCTGAAGAAGCTGTGATGGCACATAAGGATTTGAAATCGAAGAAATCAATCGGTATGCATTTCGCAACTTTTAGAACTTCAACTGAAGGTTATAGAGATCCCGAAATTGATTTAGAGAAAGCGAAGCTGAAGCATGAAGTGAGAAAAGAAGATTTTATAGCGCCGAAAGTTGGAGAAGTTTTTGAGTTTTAGATAGCCTCCTTTGCAAAAAGAGTTCTTGCTACGCAAGGCGTGACGGAGGATTTTGACGCAACACGCTCGCAATATTAATATTTTTAAATCGATAACTAATTTCAAATTTTGAATCACCCATCTCAAATGGCTTTGGCATTTGATCCACCCTATTTTGCAAAGAGGGCTTACTTCAAACAATCCAACAAATCATTAGAAAGATTCACCATCAAAACCGCATAACCATTTTCACCCACATTCTTTTTCGAACCAATTTCATCCAAAATCGAGAATTTAATTTTATATTTTTCCGCCAATTTCATCGCTGAATTTTTCTCATCTTGCGGCTCACCAAAAATACATTTTACAGATTTTATCTTCATCAAATCGTCAATTTCTTTCAGAGATTTTACCGTCAAGTCAGAGCCATGGCTATAACTTACAACCTTCAAGGGCTTAACTCCAAAGGCATCTTCAAAATATTGATAACCATCATGATAAAAAATATAGCCGAAATTTTCTTTGTTTTTAATTGTCGCTAAATTCTTTTGGATATTTTTCTGCATAGCCAAAATTTCTTTAGTAAATTTCGCTAAATTTTTCTGATATTTTTTAGAATTTTGTCCATCAATTTCAGAAATTTTCCCCGTGATAAATTCGGCAATTTTAATAGAATTTTGTGGATCTAGCCAAATATGTGGATCGATTTTTTTAATATCATTTCTTCTTTGCAAAAGCTTGATATCATTGATTTTGGCTAATTCAAAAATTTGTGATTCTTTGCCAGAATTTTTGGTTAATTTTAAGAAGCTATTTTCCAAATCGCGACTAACATAAAAAATCAAATCTGCTTTACTAACTGCTTCAGCATCGTTTTTTTTTAGTTGATAATCATGCTCTGAAACATTTGGATTAATTATTAAAATGCTATTTTCTGGGTCTTTAGTAATTGCTAAAACTATTTGATAAATCGGATTTATTGAGGTGAGAATTGTAGGATTTTTTGCTGAAGAATTTTCGATAAAAGCAGCGCAGAAAAGAAAAAATACAGAAAGGAATTTTAGAAAAAACCGCATCACCAATTAAAATTAAATTATAAATGAACCTCGCAACGCTTGAAAATATTGTCCTCAAAATAAATGGCCAGCAAATCATCGACAAAGTTTCGCTGAATTTAAGAAAAGGCGAAATCACCACTTTGATTGGCCCAAATGGCGGCGGCAAAACTTCAATTGCCCGCATTTTGCTTGGAGTTTTGCAACCAACTTCTGGAACTATAACCAAAGATCTTAAAATAAAAATCGGTTATATGCCGCAAAAAATTGAGATCGATAAAACCATTCCAATGACGGTTGATGATTTTTTAAAACTCTCACCTCAAAAAATTATTTTTGATGATCACATAAAAAGCCTTATTTTGCGCCTGAAATTGGATCAAATTTTAAATAAACAAATTCATAATTTATCGGGTGGACAAATGCAGAAAGTTTTATTTTTGCGCGCAATCATCAATAAACCAAATTTATTGGTTTTGGATGAACCCACACAATATATGGACACCAACGGCACTGAAGAATTTTATCAGATTATTGATGAAATTAGAAAAGCCCAGAATTGCGCTATTTTATTGATCTCGCATGATCTTTACATGGTTATGCAAAAAACAGATTTTGTTTTTTGTGTTAATCGCCACATCTGCTGTCATGGCAGTCCAGAATCGATTAATCAACATCCAGAATATCTTTCTCTCTTTGGAAACCGTACTGCGCTAGCGGTTTATCAGCATCATCATGATCATAAGCATTAGTTTTTTCTAGCTTTCCAATTACCAACCTCCGAACTCTTCTTAAAACTCATTCATCCTTGATCGCCAAAGGCGATCGAGGATCTCATTACTTTCATTCTCCCTTTTAAGCCAAACTCATGATCCTCGAATCTACACTTCAAGGATTAACCTCTATTCCTGTTGTCCTTTTTAACTTCTCCTTGCCATTCCCGCGAAGGCGGGAATCTAGAAGCGAGCCTCCTCTTCGTTTCGAAATCGCACTGGATTCACGCCTTCGCGGGAATGACACGGAGATAAAATAACGCATCCCAAAAAATAGCTAAGTTTCCAGTTGACATCCCCAAATTTTTCCATAATTTTCCCAAAGATTTCCAAATTTTTCCATGAAATCCCAAATTTTTCCATAATTTTAAGGAAAAACTCCGATAAACGAAGCCTATCAAAGGTTTCGAAGGAATCTCAACTAATCAAAATTGATTAGTTTTTATTAATTGTTTAGGGCTTGACGACAGCAATGGCGCTATTTCTTTCGACATTCGTAAACAAAATTGACAATAAGGGCCGTGTTTCGGTGCCGGCTCAATTTCGTCTGTCCCTTACAAATGAGAACTTCTCGGGCATCATCATCTATGAATCATTCGTCAATGATTGTATCGAAGGATGTGACATGGAACGCATCAAAAAACTTTCAGATTCAATCGATAATTTAGACCCTTTTTCTGAAGAAAGAGATTCTTTCGCGACCACCATTTTAGGGGGTGCGGTGCAGCTTTCATTTGATTCTGATGGGCGTGTAATTTTGCCAGAAAGTTTGCTTAAAAAAGCTAAGATAAAAGATAAGGCAGTGTTTGTTGGGAAAGGCCCAACATTTGAAATTTGGCAGCCAGAGAAGTTTGAAATTTATGCTTCAAAGGCCAAAGAAAATGCCAAAGAAAAGCGCGGTTCGCTGCGCCTAACTAAGTAGTGTTAAAATTTTACACGGCATTAGCCGCGCCCCGCATTGCGGGGATCCCCGATATAACGAATCTGATAGGTTCGATATGTCGAATCAGATTCGGTATATATGGATAATTCTCAGTTCCACAAATCAGTTTTACTGAAAGAGGTAATTATGAATTTAGCTCCTAAAGATGGCGAAGTTTATTTGGACGCAACCTTTGGCGCGGGCGGATATACGGCGGCTATTTTAGGAAGCGCTAATTGCAAAGTTTATTCGGTGGATCGTGATGAATCGGCAAAAAAATTTGCCGTAGAAATTGAAAAAAAGTTTCCAAAAAATTTCACCTTTTTGGCAGGAAAATTTTCTGATTGTCAGGAACTTTTGGCGCAGAAAGGCGTTGAGAAACTAGATGGCATGGTTTTTGACCTTGGTGTTTCTTCCATGCAATTTGACGAAAAAGAGCGCGGATTTTCTTTCGATAGTGACGCCAAACTCGATATGAGAATGGATCAGAAAAATCCTTTAAGTGCTTTTGAAGCTGTAAACGAGATTCCTGAAGAAGAGTTAAGAAAAATTATTAAAGAATTTGGTGAAGAACCCAAGGCGAAATTGATTGCTAAAAAAATCGTCGCTGAAAGGAAAGACCAACCGATCACTAGTTGCAGGCAGCTGGCCGACATTGTTAGATCCTTGTATTTTGGTTATTCCAAAACAGATCCTGCAACTAGAACCTTTCAAGCTTTTCGAATTTTTGTGAATCAAGAATTAGATGAGCTGACCTTGGCCTTAAAGGCTTCAATCCCACTTCTCAAAATTGGTAGCCGTTTAATTGTGGTGTCATTTCATTCTTTGGAAGATGCGATTGTGAAGAATTTTTTGAAAAAAGAAGCGGGCTTGGATGTTACTTATTCAAGATATTCACCGACTCAAGTTATAGAAGTTGAGAAGCATTTTAAGATTGTGAATAAATCGGCGATTCAGGCTGATGAAGAAGAGTTGAAGGGAAATTATCGAGCTAGATCGGCGAAGATGCGTGTTGCGGTTAGGATTTAAGGAATTCTCGATCTCAGCCCCTCCTTTACCAAGGATGGGTTGGGTGGTTTGGTGAGTTAGAGTTAAAACTAATGAGATCATCGAGCGCTTTGCGCTCAAGGATGACAAGTGTCTTAAAAAAATGAAAAATTGTAAAACATAAAAATGAAAGAACTTTGGAACTCAATTAATAAATTCTACTTTGCTAACTGCGCGCTAGTGGCTGTATTTTTCTTGAGCATTGTTTTTATGTTTGTGGCGCAGTTTAAAGTTGAGATGTTGCAAGATGAAATTACGCGCACTGAAGCTGAAATTATTGCTTATGAAGACAAGATTCAGCTTTTAGAAGTGGAATGGGTTTATTTGACTAGACCAGAAAGATTAAGAAATCTTGCCAGCCTTTATTTGAAGGATAATAGCTATACTTTAGCCAGCCAAATTAAAGCTTCGGATAAGTTAGAAAAATATTATTTAGTGAATTTCAAGAAATCTGAAAATGAACAACTTGCTTTGAATGCGGCTTTGAAGGAACAAAATCAAATTGCTGAACAAGTTTCTTTTTAAGAATCTCCCCTCTCCTACTTCCAAAAAAATCTCTACAAAACTTCTCAGCTATAAAGATTATTACTTAGCTACTACTAACTATTTAGCAGTTTTAAATTCTGACCAGGTTCTGTTGAAATTCACTTCCCCCAAATAAAAACACGAGCAATTTGTATAAACGAGAGGAAGCTGGAAGAGGTTTTGTCATATCTTGTAGCTACTCTTCTAAAATTCTTAATCCTGTTAAATGGCACTGTCGCAAATCAACTTTTTCTAAGAAATTTTTGTGATTCAGAATTTTTTGAAAGGTAAGCGTACCTAGATGTATGTGCTTCAAAAAATTCTGAATCACAAAAATTTCTTAGAAAAAGTTGATTTGCGACAGCACCATAATTATTGCAGTTTTATGAATCTTGGTAGTAAAGCCACCTCGACTGCGTCCTATACCAAACTAAATATCTTTATTTTGGTATAGTTTTTATTTTACGCCGTAAGAAAACGGAGCAAAAATTTGTGGAGACCTCATATACCAAAGAAACTTTATTGAGAGTAAAGATTTTTAGTTTGGTATAGGTTCCGAGAAAAGTAACAGATTAAAAACTCAAAAACCTTTTTACTGATTTCACGAAAATCACTATTTCAACCCGAAATAATCCAGATAGTTTACACTTTTGCAGCAATATCCTTTCTAACAAATCCACCTTTCCAATCTATCAAATCAATAACTTCGTAAGCCTTGTTGCGAGAGGTTTCGAAAGAATAAGAACTGGCAACAATGTTTAAAACTCGACCACCATTTGCAACAACTTTTCCATCCACAAATTCAGTGCCCGCATGGAGAACTTTTATACCAGAAACTTCTTTCGCCTTGTCTAAATTTTTAATTTCAGAACCTTTTTCATAACTTTCTGGATAACCATTTGCAGCCAAAACCACACAAACTAATTTTTTATCTTCATCAAATTCAACTGTGATTTTATCAAGATTTCCATCAATTGCAGCTTCTATTAAATAAATAAAATCTGTTTTAATTCTTGGCAAAATAACCTGTGTTTCTGGATCGCCAAAGCGCACATTAAATTCTAATAATTTCGCCTCATTTTTATCAATCATCAAACCCGCAAATAAAATTCCAGTAAAAGGCGTGCCTGCTTTTTTCATGCCGCGCAAAGTTGGCTTGATGATTTTTTCGATAATTTTTTCTTCCATTTGCGCATCGATAAATGGAGATGGCGAATAAGTTCCCATGCCGCCCGTATTTGGACCAGTATCATTCTCACCAACTTTTTTATGATCATGCGCAAAGCCCAAAGCCGTGAAATTTTTGCCATCACAAAGCACAAAATAACTAGCTTCAAAGCCATTTAAAAATTCTTCGATAATTATTTTTTGGCCTGCTTCACCAAATTTTCCTGAGAAAATTTCTGCGATTGATTCTTCAGCTTCAGCCAAATTTTGCGCAATGATTACGCCCTTTCCTGCCGCAAGTCCATCGGCTTTAATCACACAAGGAAATCCTAATTTTTTAGCAAATTCTATAGCCGCTGTGCTTTCAAAAAAAGATTCGTAAGCGGCAGTTGGAACTGAGTTATCGCGGGCAATTTTTTTCATAAAAATTTTTGAACCCTCAAGCTGCGCGGCATATTTAGAAGGGCCAAAAGCGCGAATTCCTGATTTTTGCAAATCGTCAACAAGGCCAGCCACTAAAGGCTGTTCAGGTCCTACAAAAACGAAATCGATTTTTTCATTTTTACAAAATTCGATAATTTTTTGATGTTCATCAATCTTGATTGCCGAAATAATTTCAGCAATTTCGCTAATTCCGGCATTTCCTGGCAAAGCAAAAAGTTTCTCTAGTTTAGGAGATTTTCTAAATTGCTCGCAAATGGCGTGTTCTCTGCCGCCAGAGCCGATTACTAGAATTCTTTTCATAGTTTTACTTAGCTTTTATTAATCTATTTATTTTGGGAGTTGCTTTTCTTTCTTGATTTTGCTGATCCAAAAAAATTTAATCAGTGATCTTTTAAAAAATCTATATCAGACTGGTCCCATAGAATAACTAAATCTCAATAACTAAATCTTTCAAAGAAAATGAGCTTAAAAGAACATACCGTAAAATCTTACGACTTAGATTTACAATCAATTGCCAGCACAATTGACGAGATGATGCATTTGGTGATGACTTCAGTTGATATGGTTGCTGCCATGATCAGCCATAAAGGAGATTATAGCGAGAAGGATTTTCTAGAAAAAATTACTAGCCATGATTACAAAATTAACACTTTAGACTTTTTGATTGAAAGAAAAGTGACTACTATGCTTGCGCTTCGACAACCGATGGCTGTTGATTTGCGCTATATTGTTTCAGCTTTAAAAGTTTCTTCAAATTTAGAAAGAATTGGCGATCAGGCTAAAAGCATTATCAAAAAAATTGATCGTATCGGCACTCAGGCCTTTGATGCAGAAGTTAAAAAATCTATGTTCGACATGGCTGAATTATCAAAAGAAATGGTGCGCAATTCAGTTATCGCCTTCAATGATCAAAATCATCAATTGGCTAACGAAGTATTGAAACAAGATGATAAAATTGACAGTATTTACAGCAGCTTGTTTGCGATTTTAGAAAATGACAGTTTCAGCAAAAGCCAAGCTGAAGAAATGATTAATATTTTATTCATTGCTAAAAGTTTTGAACGCTTGGCTGATCACTCAACCAATATTGCTGACATTGCTAAATATGTTATAACCGGAGAAACCAAGTAATCATGGAAACGCGCGAAGATAAACGAGAAAGCGGACAGATCGCTAAACTTGATAATAAGGATTTGATGGGTTTTGCCAAATCTGCTCCGAAAGAAACCATGGCCAGAAAGCCTGACTGGATTAGAGTGAAAGCACCTGTTTCTAAGGGATATTACGAAACTAAAGAACTTCTAAATAAAAATAAATTACACACAGTTTGCGAAGAAGCAGCTTGCCCAAATATTGGCGAATGCTGGGCTCAAAAGCATGCAACCGTTATGATTCTTGGTTCAGTTTGCACTCGCGCTTGTTCATTTTGCAATATTGAAACTGGCAAACCTGACACGGTTAATCCGCACGAACCATACAATGTTGCCGAAGTTGCCAAAGTTTCTGGCCTTAAACATATCGTAATTACTTCAGTGGACCGTGATGATTTAGCCGATGGCGGAGCAGATCAATTTGTGAAATGTGTTGAACAAATTCGCATTTCTTCTCCTTCAACCACTATCGAAATTTTAACTCCTGATTTCCTTCGCAAAGATGGCGCTTTAGAAAAAGTTGTCGCGTCAAAACCAGATGTATTTAATCACAATATCGAAACTGTTCCAGGCCTTTACGCTACAATTCGTCCAGGCGCGCGCTATTTCCATTCTTTATGGCTTTTAAAAAGAGTTAAAGAAATTGATCCAACAATGTTCACAAAATCTGGTTTGATGGTGGGCCTTGGCGAAACTAAAGATCAAGTTTTGCAAGTGATGGATGATATGCGCTGCGCTGACATTGATTTCTTAACAATAGGTCAATATTTACGCCCTACTTTGCGCCATGCTCCTGTTGATCGTTATGTTCATCCTGACGAGTTCGATTTCTATAAAAAAATGGCTTACAATAAAGGGTTTTTGATGGTTTCTTCTAGTCCTTTAACTCGCTCTTCATATCACGCCGGAGATGATTTTGCCAAGATGAGAGATGAAAGAGTTAGAAGATTGTCGGTGAAAAATTAATTTTCTACGCTTGAAGAGATGGACCATGCACTTATACCAAATCTAAAATCTATTGATATTGTTTGATTTGGTATATCGGGGATCCCCGCAAAGCGGGGCGCACCTCATGGTGCGTAAAAATTAACTATACCAATATCTAAAGAATTCAGATTTGGTATAGTGAGTATAATCCTTCTCTTCACTAGTGCAAATTACTTATCTTTAAAAACTTCCCTTCCCAATTTCTGTAAAATTTCCGCCAAATCTCGGTCTTCTATTTCCACAACTTTTTCTGCCAAGAATTTTTCTTGAGCCGCTGGAAGCTTTATTTCAATAGCTTTACCGAAATTAACTTCTTTGGGTTCTTGCTTAATTATGATTTTAGAAATTGCTTTATAGCCATAAAGCATGGCAATTTTTTCTAATAAAAATTCTGAATTATTTTCTAAAAAAAACCCCACCGAAGAGTTGTAAACACCGATTACCAGCTTGGCGCTTTTTTCTGACTTATCAAAATTTATCGATTTTGGATAAGAAAATGGCGCATATTTTTTACCAATAATTTCTGGCCAATTTTTTACTAAATTATTGATGATGACGAATTCTTTTTTACTTCCAGCAAAGATTGGTTTGAGTAAGTTGGAAATTTTTTGATCAATTGATTGTAAGCCGTAGGTTGGTTTTTTCATGGATTTATTAACTTAAGTAAAAGGCACTTTCTCGGTTTAAAGCCTCCTTTTTAAGGAGGGAAGAAGTTAAAGATCTCTCCTTAATTAGAATGATAGTTACTTAAAATCTTACTCTTTCTAACAAAAAACTCGGGGAATTTTTTCGTGAAATTTTGGTAAGCAATTTCCAACTGATCTTCGCTGTCAAAAATCGCAAAACAAGTTGATCCACTTCCCGACATTTTGGCAATCTCAGCACCTTCATTTTTCATCTCATCTAAAATTTCAGCAATCTTGGCAGCATTAGCAATTGCTGACTTGGTTAGACAATTTGGCAAGGTTTTTATCAATTCTAAAACATCTATTCTTTGTAAGATCGCATTTGAAATTTCTTGAGAAAAATTGCCGTCAAATTTCGAAAAAATTTCTTTGGTGGAAAGATGAATTTTTGGATTAATTAGCAAAGTTGGAATTGGCTTAAAGCTAGAAAAATTCTCAATCAATTCTCCGCAGCCCTTCACAATTGAAGCTTGGTCTTCAAAGAAAAAAGCAATATCTGAACCAAAGTTTATTGAGATTTTTTGCAATTCTATTTTGGAAAGTTTAAGAGAAAAAATTTCATTCAAAGCTTTCATAAAAAAAGCTGCATCTGAAGAACCACCACCAAGGCCAGCTCCTACTGGAATATTCTTAGTAATTTTAATGTGAAGGTTTTTAGAAATTTTAAATTGATCAGCGAAATAATTTAGAATTTTCGTGAAAAGATTGTTTTTTTCGTCAACCAATTCTCCAAATTCTCCAACTATTTCTATTTGTGGATTTTCTAAATTCTGTGAAAGTTTTGTCACTTCCAGCTCATCTGCCAAATCTAAGAATGCAAAAAGAGATTCTAATTCATGATAACCATTTGGCCTTTTACCAGTAAGCTTCAGAAATAAATTTATTTTTGCAGGGCATGAAACTTTAAACATTAGAAAATGTAATTCGGCACAATTTCTTCAACTGATTTTGGATTTATAGCGAAGTCTTTTTTAAAATTATCTTCACTCAAAACATTGTCTGTTTTCAGCAATTCAACTTGATCGCGAGTAAGAATTTTTTTGGTAACAATTTCTAAGAAAAACGCCACCAAATTTGCTTGATAAAATGGTAAATTAGCAAATTTAACATCTTTTCCAACATAGCTTGAAACCAATTCCATCAAGCGTTTGAAGCTGTAAACTTTATCTCCACCAATTTCATAAATTCTGGCTGGAGTTTTTTTGCCGCAAATAATTTTGCAGATAATTTCAGTTACATCTTCCACATAAATTGGCTGAAATTTTGTTTCTCCATTATTTATCAAAGGCAGGATTCTCAAAGTTCTCGCGGTTCTAGCAAATTTTCTGAAGAAATTATCTTGGGGGCCAAAAATAATTGAAGGGCGCAAAATTGTGGCGTCAGGAAAGTTAGCTAAAACTAATTTTTCACCTGCAACTTTACTTACGCCATATTTAGAATTTAGAGCTTTCTCAGTCGCCAAAGCTGAAATATGAACCAAGTGTTTCACCTTTTGTTTCTTGCATTCTTCGGCAATTTTTCCAGCCAAATCTGTGTGATATTTCTTGAAATCGCCTTTGTGATTTTCAGCTAAAATTCCGACCAAATTTATTACTACATCACCGCCTTTAATTATTTTTTCTAGGTCAGAATATTTTTCATAATTCCAATGCACTAAAGATAAAAAATCAGGACCCGCAAAAGTTTTTAAGAAGGCTGATTTTTCTTTATCGCGAGTAACAATTTTAACGCGGAAGTTTTTTTTAAGAAGTTTTGGGATTAGGTTAACACCTAGAAAACCCGAGCCTCCGAAGATAATTACTGTTTTCATTTTATGATATTGTGAAGTTAAATAAATCTTTCATTTCGACTAAACTTAGCATTTCGACTAAACCCGTCATTTCGAGCGCAGCGAGAAATCTCATGAGTCTTAAGTTTCGAGTTTCAACTCATAAGATTTCTCGCTGCGCTCGAAATGACAGTTTGGTGGAATGACGATCTGTTTTTTCGGCTAATTCGTTGCCAGAACAATTGCGTAATTAGCATTTGCTCTTTTGATAAATAGGAAAAGTTTTTTGGTTGTTTTTTTGCTTTCTTCAACGGCCTTTCTTAAATCTTCCAAAGATTTAATCGAAACTTGATTGGCCGATAAAATAATATCTCCAATCAACACGCCCTTATCTGCTGCTTCTGATTTAATTGCCACATCGGCCACAAACAAACCATCAATATTCACATTCTTTTCTTTCTTTAATTTCTCAGAAAATTCGACTAAACCAATGCCAAGAATTTGTGCAGTTGGTTTAAAAATTGGTTTCTTGGCTGTTGGCTGTTTAACTTCTACAGGTTTAGTTTCTTCGTCTTTCAATTTAGAAACTTTAATATTTAGAATTTTAACTTTGCCGCGTCTGATAATAGTGATTTTTGAATCTTTGCCAATTGGGGTTTTAGCCACAGTTTTTGGCAACATTTTCATTTCATTAATATCTTGGTCATCAAATTTAATGATGATGTCTGTAGGCAAAATTCCCGCTTTTTCTGCAGGCCCGTCTCTTGTAACTTCAACCACAAAAGCGCCTCTAACTTTTTCCATTTTCATAGATTCAGCAATTTCAGGTGTGATGTCTTGAACTGAAACTCCAAGCCAACCGCGAGTAACTTCGCCTTGATCTTTTAGCTGTTTAATAATTTGCGCTGCAATTGAAGAGGGTGTGGCAAAACCAATACCAACATTGCCCCCTGACGGCGAAATTATTGCCGTGCTAACTCCAATTACTTCACCTTTTAAATTAAACATTGGACCACCCGAATTGCCTTTATTAATGGCGGCGTCAGTTTGGATAAATTCGTTAGATTGGCCATTTGCAATGTCGCGGCCTTTGGCAGAAACAATTCCGACAGAAACTGAACCGCTGAAACCATAAGGATTTCCGATCACAATTACCCAATCGCCAATTCTTGATTTGCTAGAATCGCCAAATTTCACAAATTTAAATTCTTTGTCAGATTCAATTTTAAGCAAAGCCAAGTCGGTTTTTTTATCAATTCCCACCACTTTTGCTTTGTATTTTGTGCCGTCATTTAAGCTGGCTGTGATCTCGCTTGCATCATCAACTAAGTGATTATTGGTGACGATGAAACCATCTTTAGAAATTAAGAATCCTGAACCATCAGAAGTAACTTTTTTCTTCTGATTAATTTTGCGTTGGCCTTCAGCCTGATTTTTAAAATCTTCAAATATTTTTGGTAATTCGTCAGTGATAACTTGGTTGGTAGCCGCGCTGTTAGAGACTTCTTGAACAACCGAAATATTCACCACCGCAGGCAGCAAAGACTCAACTTCATTAGCAAAACCTGTGAAAGCCATTTGTTTAGGAGAAGCTGCAACGCTAAGTTTTAAAGCTTGTTGCGCAGGTTTTTCTTCAGCCCAAAGTGTTTCTTGAAAAGCAAGAGAAGCTACAAAAACAACAGCAGCGAGTTTCAAATGAATTGTGATATTTTTATTTAACATTCCCAAAATATTTAAAAAATTCACTATCAGGCGAAATTACCATCTTGGTTCTGTCACTTTGAATAGCTGTTTTATATGCGTTCATTGAGCGATAAAAATCTGCAAATTCAGGATCTTTGCCATAAGCATTAGCATAAATTTTATTTGATTCAGATTCGCCATTTCCGCGAGTCAAGTCCGATTTTTTCTTAGCTTCAGCCAAGATAATGGTTTTTTCTTTATCAGCTTCAGCGCGAATTTTTTGCGCTTCTTCCGCACCATTGGCGCGAATTTCACGAGCTTCTTTTTCGCGTTCAGTTTGCATGCGCGCAAAAATCGCCTCGCTATTTTCCTTCGGCAAGTCCGCTCTCATAATTCTGACATCAATAATTTTCACGCCGAAAATTTCTGATTCTTTGGCCACCACTTCTTTAATTTTAGTCATGATGTCAACGCGGTTCACTGTAAGAAGTTCGATAAGTGGAACTTCACCGATAATTTGTCTTAAACTAGAATCTAAAATACCAGAAAGCTTGTTATGCAAACCCTGAAAACTGCGCACCGTGGTGTAAAATTTTAGCGGATCAGTAATTTGATATTTAGCGAAAGCATTAATGATTAAACGCTTTTGGTCAGAAGCAATAACTTCTTGTTCAGCAATTGCTAAATCGATGATTCTTTTGTCGAAGAAAATCGTATTTTGTAAAAATGGTAATTTAAATTTGATACCAGGAGTGTCTATCACTTTAACTGGCTCGCCAAATTGCAAAACCAAAACTTGCTGTCTTTGATCAACTGTAAACATAGCGCTGTTGATCAAAAATAAAGCCACTGAAGCGGCGATTAAAATTTGAATCGTTCTTTTTTCATTCATAAATCAAATCAATTTTAGTTAATTATTTCGTTAAATTATTTGCTGCTGGAATTGGCGTTTGCTTAGGCAAATCATTCAATGGAAAATATGGCATCACGCCTGCTCTTGAAGCATTTTTATCGATTATAATTTTATCCGTATCGCGATAAATCGCTTCCATAGTTTCAAGATAAATTCGTTTTTTCGTAACTTGTTTAGCTTTAGAATATTGATTATACACCGACATGAAACGACCAGCTTCACCTTGAGAATTTGCAATAACTTCTTGGCGGAAAGCTTCGGCTTGTTGAGACATTTCAGCCGCTAAACCTCTAGCGCGCGGAATGATGTCATTGGCGTAAGATTGGGCTTGGTTAATTTCTTTTTCTTTGTCGGCTTTTGCAGTTTGCACATCGCGGAAAGCGTCAATAACTTGTGAAGGCGGATCAACACGACGCATTTGCACCAGCACAACTCGCACACCAGCTCCGTAAGAATCTAAAACTTGTTGCATCAAATCTTTAGTTTCTACTTCAATTTTTTTCTTACCGTCAGATAAAGCATTAGCAATTGGAGTGCGCGCTATCACTTCTCGCATCGCGCTTTCTGCACTTTTTCTTATGGCCAAATTTGGTTCAGCAATATTGAAAACAAAATCTTTAATATCAGCAATTTGCCATTGAACTTGAAATTCAATATCCACGATATTTTCGTCTCCTGTAAGCATCAGGCTTTCAGCTTCTAGGTTTCTATCTTTACTTTTTGAGTTAGAAGTGAATCCAAATTCTTCAGTATTAACGGTAGTTACACTTTTCTTGATAACTTGTCCGAAAGGAAAAGGAACGTGGTAGTTGAGCCCAGGAGTTGCAATGCTATAGAACTTTCCGAAATAAAGCACCACGCCATTTTCGTCAGAATCAATTTTGTAAACACCACTCATCAACCACAAAAATACAACACCTAAAATGATTAGGCCTATTAGTGATTTTGGTGATTTATTTTCAGGTCTTTTAAAAATATTTCTTCTCGAACCATTTTTTTTATCACCGAAAATTCCACCAAAAAAATCTTCAATTTTTTTTACGAAATCATCAAAATCTGCTGTCGGTTTTTTATTTTGCCCCGAATTGCCATTGCCGAAATTTGGTTTAGAACCTTTATTTTCAGACTCTTTGGCGCCTGAATCTTGTGGCTTAGAACCACCTTGCCCTGAATTTCCGCCTGTATCTCCCCCCGAATTACCCCAAGGGCCTTTAAATTCCAGATTGCCTAGATTTAATTTTAAACCATGCATTTTTGTCGTCATGTGTATTGAAGATTTATTTTTAGTTAGAGCAATGCTACTTGAAACTTGAAGAAATTTGTCTTGATATCAGCTTTTAAGCATATTTGTTAAGCCACATTTTATAATTAAATTATTTTGCAAATGAAAGAAAAAATCTTGGAAATTTTAAAAAAAATTCCTCTCGCAGATTTTGGCGTAACTAACGGAAATTTAATAGAGAATAATGCCATTCAAGGAATCATCGAAAAAGGCGGAAATATTGGATTTGCTATTGATATTGGTGCTTTAAAAATTGATCAAATTCAAGGTGAGAAATTAATTAAAATTTGTGAAGAAAAAATCAAAGAAGAGATTTCTGCAAATAAAATTACCATCATTTTAACCGCCGACAAAAAGATTGATGAAGTTTCTGCGCCAAAGCCTACTCGAGCAGTTACTGAAATTTTACCAGTTGTGGGAGTTAAAAAAATTATCGCTGTGGCTTCAGCAAAAGGTGGCGTTGGCAAGTCAACAATCGCTTGTAATTTGGCCTTAGCTTTAAGAAAAAATGGTTACAAAATTGCTTTGGTAGACGCCGATATTTACGGCCCTTCAATTCCACATTTGATGAATTTTAACGGCAAACCTGAAACCAAAGACGGCCTGATGTTACCGATAATTTCTCACAACATAAAATGCATGTCGATTGGTTCGCTAATTGACGAAAATTCTGCTGGCGTGTGGCGCGGGCCCATGATTACCAAAATTCTTTATCAATTAATTCGCGGCGTAAATTGGTTGGCCTGTCCAGATCAATCATTAATTTCTAAAATTTTGAATGGAAAATCTAGCAAAGATGAAGAGGTAGATTTAATGATCATCGACATGCCACCTGGAACTGGTGATATTTATTTAAGCCTTGCCGAAAAATTTCCACTTGCAGGTGTTATTATTGTTTCAACGCCGCAAAGCCTTTCTGTGATTGATGTGGTGAAATCGATTGATTGCTTTAAGAAACTAAAAATTCCAATTCTGGGAATAATTCAAAACATGTCTTATTTGAAAAATGGCACTGAAAAACAATATCTTTTTGGCAAAGATGGCGCGAAAAATTTGGCTGAAAAAATGGCGATTAAATTTTTAGGCGAAGTACCAATTATGCAGGAAATATCTGATTCCACAGAAAATAGATCTTTGATTGCAGCAAATAATCCTGATTCAGAAATTGCGGTGATTTTGGATAAGATTGCGAAGGATATAATTGGGATTTTGGAGCCTAAATAAAAATGTCTTGGATCCTATACACAATCACCGCCACCATTCTCCAGAATTTCAGAAATTTAGAGCAGAAAAACCTCAATAAAAAACTCGACGCCTTAACTGTTTCTTGGTCGCGCTTTATCTTGCCTTTGCCATTCGCGATTCTTACTGCCATCTACACATTTTCTATCCTAACTAATCAATTTATCCTTTACTGCATTATCACCGCTATTTTTCAAGTTGGTGGAAATCTTTTCTTACTTAGAACCATCAAATCAAAAAATTTTAGCATTGGCGTTGCCTTCTCCAAAACTGAAACTTTACAGGCAATGATTGTAGGATTTTTGTTTTTTGGCGAAACCGTTTCTTCAGTCGGATGTTCAGCAATTCTAGTTGCGACTATTGGTGTAATTTTAATGTCAGGACTTTCTTTTAACGGCGGATTTAAAAAATTTACTAAATCTCTAAATAATAAATCCACGCTTTTTGGAATTTTATGCGGCTCATGTTTTTCGGTTTCGGCCTTTAATTTAAAATTCGCCTCAGAAACTTTATTACCTTTGGGATATTCTAATCTCAAAGCTTCAATGGTTGTTTTGCTTTGGGTAATTTGCTTTCAAAATTTACTTTTTATTGTAGTAAAACTTTACCAAAAACGCTTGCGCCAAGACTTGAGTAGTTTGATTTTACTAGAAAATAAAACTGCCTTTTTCAAAACCTCAATTCTTAGTTTTCTAGGATCAGTTTTTTGGTTCACTGCTTACAGTTTAGGAAAGGTGGTTTATGTTAAGGCTGTAGGGCAAATTGAATTAATTTTAGCCATTGCCAGTTCGCATTTTATTTTAAAAGAAAGGCTGAATAGACTAGAAATTATTGGAATTATTCTGACATTTTCAGGAATATTAACGCTGATTCTTTTTCATTAATTTAGACACTGTTATCTAAAAGTGTCTAACAATTTAAAAACAAAATATGTCCATCACAATCACAACAAAATATCTCGGCGAATTAAGAACTGAGTCAGTTCACATCAAATCTGGAAATAAAATTATTACCGATGCGCCTTTGGATAATAAAGGAAAAGGTGAAGCATTTTCACCAACCGATTTACTGGCCGCCTCCCTTGGCACTTGTATGATCACGATTATGGGAATTCAGGCCAATCAACATGGCTTAAAAATTGAAGGCCTTGATTGTAAGGTTACTAAAGTGATGGCGATTAATCCAAGAAGAGTTTCAGAAATCATAATCGAATTTAATTTTCCGAAAAATGATTTTAGCGAAGAGCAAAAACAAATTTTAAAAGATGCAGCTTTTTCTTGCCCCGTGGCTTTTAGCCTTCATCCAGATTTAAAAAAAACTGTGACTTTTAATTTCTAAATAGATCGAAGTTTAGAAGAGATCCTGAAACAAGTTCAGGATCTCTTCCAACAAAAAAACTCACAGAAAATTTATTGCTATTTTACAGCAAATTCTTACGCTGCCGCACCTTCTTCTTACTTAAAGAAAACACATTTAAAATGACTTACAACCAACCAGATTCTAATGGAAAATTCGGCCAATTTGGCGGACAATTTGTTGCCGAAACCTTGATGCCAGCAGTTCTAGAACTTGAGGCAGCTTACGAAAAAATTAAAAAAGACCCAGAATTTCAAAAAGAATTAGACTATTATTTGAAATATTATGTGGGTCGTCCAAGCCCTCTATATTCGGCTGAAAGACTTACTGAAACGATTCGCTCTGGCGACAAAGGTGCTAAAATTTATCTAAAAAGAGACGAGCTAAATCACACAGGATCTCACAAAATAAATAACTGTTTGGGCCAAATTTTGCTTGCCAAAAAAATGGGCAAAAAGCGCATCATTGCTGAAACTGGCGCTGGTCAACATGGTGTGGCAACTGCCACAGTTTGTGCACTTTTTTCAATTCCTTGCACCATTTACATGGGCGCTAAAGATGTAGAAAGACAAGCCCCGAATGTCTTTCGTATGAAGCTTTTAGGAGCAGAAGTAATACCAGTTGAATCAGGTTCAAAAAGTTTAAAAAATGCCATTAACGAAGCAATGCGCGACTGGATTTCAAACGCCCGCGACACTTATTATTTGCTTGGCACAGTTACTGGTCCACATCCTTATCCTGCAATGGTTCGCGACTTCCACTCAATCATTGGAAAAGAAGCAAAAGAACAACATTTTCAAGCTGAAGGTAGATTGCCAGACGCTTTGGTTGCCTGCATCGGTGGCGGCTCAAATTCCATCGGATTATTTCATCCATTCATTGACGACACTTCAGTAAAAATCTACGGCGTAGAAGCTGCTGGAAGAGGAATAAGTAGTGGCGAACATTCTGCGTCAATTGCAGGCGGCAGTGTGGCAGTTCTTCATGGCAATAAAACTTATTTCTTACAAGATTCTGACGGACAAATTCAAGATGCTCACTCAATTTCTGCTGGGCTTGATTATCCAGGAATTGGCCCAGAACATGCTTATTTACACAGCATTGGTAGAGTTAATTACGAAAGCGCAACTGATGATGAAGCTCTAGAATCATTCCAACTTTTATGCAGAACTGAGGGAATTATTCCAGCACTAGAATCTTCTCACTCAATTTCTTACGCTTGTAAATTGGCAGCTAAAATGGATAGAGATCAGACAATGATTGTGAATTTATCAGGACGGGGAGATAAGGATATTTTTACAGTGGCGAAGGCGCTGGGTGTGAATCTTTAAAAAGCCCAAACCGCTGGCCCGCGCGTAGTCGAAACCAATGGAAGGTTCTTGCCGTGATTTAAAAAAGTCTTTGTTTCAAAATTTCTGTAAGTAACCTTCCGTTGGTTTCGACTCCGCGCGGGCCGAAGGTTTTTTTCTTTTTGCAACTCAAAAAACTAAAACTCCTCACCCTCTTCCACCTTACTCCAAGGAAACTTCGCAGCAGTTCTGCCTTTTTTAAAAGTAGTATTACAAATCAAATCATAAGCCGTAACTTTTCTCTTAGTGATCAAATGAATTTGCACCCAACCAATAAATAAAATTCCAAAAAACACATTCGCAGGGCTGGCTGTTATTGTATCAAAGAAATTTGTCTTGTGAGCATTTTGATAAATCACGATGTAGAAGATATAAAGAAAAGGCAGGGTTGATAAAAAATAATGCTCCAAAGCTAAACCAAAACTTGGTCTAGAATTTCCCGAATTTTTCACAATCACCATATTAGATAATCTCTTGCCAATTGTGGCTTGCCAAGCTGATGAATTAAGCAAAGAGTAATAAAGCGCGCCCACAAAAATCACAATCGCATAGCAAATTAAAACTGCGTAGAAAAATTTGTGATGGATCACAAAATCAATATGTTCAGGCGTACTTTTTACAGTTTCTGTGCCGAATTTATCATGAAATTCTGTCAAAAAATCTTGAATAATTTGATTCATAAATAGCGACCCCAAAAGCTGCGCCACCAAAGATCTAAGCACCAACACAATCACCATATCCATCATCGAAGCACTACTTCTTTTGAACGAACCCGGAAAAGGAGATTCTTCGGCAGTTTTTCTAGCAAAAATTTTATTAATGTTCATAGCCATATTTTTTGATTTTTATTTTCTTATTTTTCTCGTCAAACAAAGATATTTCAAATTTTTTATTAGCCGAATTTTTTAATTCTCCAATGCAAGTTAAGTCTAATTTAAGCTCACGGCCCAAGGCTTCAACCTCTTTAGCTTTTTTCTTTTCTACTGTAAATATCAGCTCATAATCATCTCCCGCACTGCTTAAATCAAGCACAGAAATTTTAGAATTTTTCTGAAGAATTTTTCTAGCTTCAACCGAAAGTGGAATTTTATTTTGATAAATTTCTGCCGATAATTTTGAAGATTCACAAATATGTTTAAGATCGGCAAATAGGCCGTCCGAAACATCAATCGCACATTTAGAAATATTTTTTGTCAGCAATCTTTGTCCTAAATTAATTCTAGGAGTTGGAAAAAAATGACGATCTAAAAAATATTTTAAAGATTTTTTATCCGCAATTTCCACTTTATTATTCAAAGCCTGAAGCCCTAAATAAGCGTCTCCAATTGAGCCAGAAACAAAAATTAAATCTCCATCTTTAGCATTTCCTCTAGCCAAATTTTTACTTTTTTTTGCCACACCAAAAATTGTAATTGAGAAGAAAAGTTGTTTGGCACTAACCGTGTCTCCGCCAATTAAAGAAAGGCCAAATTCATCTTGCACGCTTTTTAGGCCTGCCGCAAATTCACTAATAAATTTTTCTGAAATTTTAGAATTTTTAGAAAACCCTAAAAGATAATGAAGGGGAGTAGCGCCAGCAGAGGCAAGGTCTGAGAGATTTGAACGAAGTAATTTTGAAGCAATTGTAAATCCACCATCTGACATTAAAAAATGTACGCCTTGCACCATCAAATCTTTGCTGATGATCAGCTGTTCATCTTTTTTCAAAGAAATTTTCGCTACATCATCAGACAGATTTTGCGCCGCTTCACAAGAGTTGGTAAGCGGCTGAAAAAATTTTTCTATTAAGTTAAATTCTTCTAATTTCTTAGACATTTGCTGATTAAAATTTTTACCACCTTATCCAAAGAGAATATTCCCGCGCCATAAACAAAGACAGTGGCAAGCATAATCATCCAGTAAAAATGTTCAGGATTTTGCAAAATGAATAATTGAATTATTGTTGTCATGCCCAAAAGCACTAAAGCCATTGGTCTTGTAGCAAGCCCCAAAATTAAAAGCGTTGAACATCCAAGTTCACAAATAATTGTAAAATAAGCTGCAAAAACTGGTGGCAAAAGCGGCACATTATATAAATTTTCAAAGAGATAAATTGTAGCGTCAATGCTAGAAATTTTCACCAAACCACTTTTAAAAAACACCATTGCAACCATAATTCTCAAGGTAAAAAGCAAAAATGGAGAAACATATTTTTCCAGAAATTTGGCTTTTTTTTCACAGAATTTTTCTAAACATAAAATTATTTTTGCCGATTTTTCACATTTCATTTTTGACCTTACTTTATTTAGTAATTTTGAAATCCACAAAGACTCCACTAGAGATAAATCGATTCAGAAAATTCCCAATATCGATTTCTTTCTTAGCAACCTCCTTTTTAGTCTTTCGACAAATTTTCTGATAAGTTTCATATAATTTTTTACCATCACCAATAAGCGACAAAAATATAAATTCTTCCTCTGTTAATTTAGTAATCATTGATTTCCCACCAACGCGCTCAATCAGAATCATTTCAGCATTATCAGCAATTTTTATTCTCTTCTTTTTATCCTCAATATTATTTTTCCAAATTGTAAAAACTGGAAATTTTGAAGAAAATAAAAGGCTCGTTGGGTGAAGTTTAAATGATAGATCTTTATATTTTTCTGGGGCAATTTTTTTAAATTTTTCCACATCAAAAAGCGCTTTAGCATCTTTTTCAAAATAGCTTTGGTGATAGAGCCATTCTAGCTTGGCAACATCTTCTAAATAAAGTAACTTATGTTCTTTTAATTTTTTCTTAATGAAGGCGGGAAAATATTGTCCGTAAAAATCGAGATTTCCACTTTGCGATGGATGCTTTACAGCGTAGGTTTCAACTAATTTTTCAAAATATTTTTCACCAACAATTTTTTTTACCACTTCAAAAGTTGATGCTAAAACTCCTTCAAAATTTCCAATAACATTATTGCGGTAAATGTTTAAACGAGCTAGAGCCTCTTGTTTTGAATAAGGTAATTCATCAATAATTTTCTGATCATCTTTATCAAAAATATGCGAAGCAAAATCTTGCTGCAATTTCACTAATTCAGATTTTATATTTTTACTTTTGGGCATTTTTTAAGATTTTTTTAGCTTTTTCGGCTTCACTTAAAAGCACTTCTAAATGAGGAATATCTTGATCCCATTCAATCAAAGTTGGAATTTTTCCGAATTTTTTTATCGCCATTTTATAAATCTGCCAAACCTCACTGCACACCAAGTCATTATGGGTGTCGATCAAAATTTGCTTATCTTTTTTTCCATCAAAAATTTTTGATTTTGAATGCCCTGCCAAATGAATTTCGGCAACCGATTTTTTATCAATTTTTTCTAAATATTCTTTCGGATTAAATTCTGCATTATTTTGCGAACTAACAAAAATATTATTCACATCTAACAACAACTCACATCCTGTCTTTCTGGTCACCTGATTAATAAAATCAGCTTCATCCATTTCAGGGTTTTTAAAACTTAAATAAGTGGATGGATTTTCAATCAAAATTTTTCTGCCCAAATAATCTTGCATCAGCGAAATATTATTAGAAATCGCTTCTACTACTTCTTTTGTGTAAGGCAGTGGCAATAAGTCATTTAAATTTTGATCAGCAGTTGCGCCCCAAGAAATATGATCCGAAACCAAAAATGGATCGATCATTTCAATAAGTTTTTTTAGGGGTTTTAAATGATTTAAATCAATTTTTTGAGCCGAGCCCAAAGAATTTCCAACGCAGTGAAAACTGACGGGATAATTTTTTCTAATTTCTGTAAGATATTTAATTGCCGGACCACCTTTCGCGTAATAATTTTCGCTGTGAATTTCTAACCAACCAATTTGGGGATTTTCTTCTAAGATGCGGCTAATATGAGGGGATCGAAGCCCGATTCCAACTTTATCAGTTGGAATCGAGATTCTTGATTCAGTGATTTTTTTACTCATCACTTAAGTCAAAACTAGTTAGATTTAACTTCAGATTTAGCTTCAGCGGCTGGTTTAACTTCAGCGGCTTTTTTAGCTTTTTTGTGATGCTTTTTAGCTTTAGCTTCAGTTTTAACTTCAGCTTTAGCTTCTACTTTAGCAGCAGGAGCTACTTCTTTACCTTTAGCAGCACATTTGTGAGCTTCTTCAGCTTTTTTGCTAGAACATTTGTGAGATGATTTTCCAGTAAGTTGTGCACAAGAAGCGATAAGGCCTAAACTAACAACGCCAGTAATAACTGATTTGATGAAATTTTTGTTCATAATAAGAAATATTAATTTTTTAAATAACTTGAGAATCGGGTTTGTGGTAATGTCCTGTGGATTAGGATTTTTCAGGCTATTCACCGCTTCAAATTTGTCAAATGCTTAAAATTCTTTTTTGACATTAGTAAATTTCTTTGTTCAAATTAGGGCCATATTTTCAAGTTTATTTTAACTTCCAAATCTCCCCCCAAAAAATGATCAAAGAGCAATTTCTGAACAGCATTAGAGCTGAATTACAAGACCTAAAAAATACAGGTCTTTACAAAAGTGAATATGAAATTGTTACCCCTCAATCTCCCGACATCGAAATTTTTCATCACGGCTTAAAGAAAAAAGTTATAAATTTTTGCGCTAATAATTATTTGGGTTTGGCCAATAACCAAAGTTTGATTGAGGTTGGCAAAAAATCTCTTGAAGAATATGGGCTTGGTACAGCCTCTGTGCGCTTCATTTGCGGCACTTTCGATTTACATAAAAAATTTGAAAGAGACTTAGCGGAATTTTTAGGATTTGAAGATGTAATCACTTTTTCATCATGCTTCGCTGCTAATGGCGGTTTGTTTGCCGCACTTTTTGATCAAGATGATGCGATCATTTCTGCTGATTTAAATCACGCTAGTTTAATTGACGGAATAAGACTTTCTAAAGCCGCACGCCATTTTTATAAATTTGATGACATGGCAGATTTAGAAAAAAAATTACAAGATGCCGCAAGTGCAAAAACTCGCGTGATTGTTACTGACGGCGTATTTTCAATGGATGGTGACATTGCAAAACTTAATGAAATTTGCAATTTAGCTGAAAAATATAATGCATTAGTTTTGGTTGATGACTCTCACGCTACTGGTTTTACTGGTGCTTCGGGCCGCGGCACTTTTGAATTATGCGGCGTTGAAGGCAGAGTTGATATTTTAACCAGCACACTTGGAAAAGCTTTGGGTGGAAGTGGTGGCGGTTTCATCGCTTCTAAAAAAGAAGTGATTGATAAATTAAGAAATAAGGCACGCCCTTATCTTTTCTCAAACAACATCTTGCCAATGACTGCAGCTGTTGGAATTGAGATTTTACAAATGTTAAAAGATTCAAAAGGTCTGATCAAAAAACTTGCTGACAACACTACTTATTTCAGAAGCAAAATGGTGGAAGCAGGCTTTGATATTAGATCTGGCGTTCATCCTGTGGTTCCTGTAATGTTTGGCGATGCAATTTTGGCCAGCAAAGTTGCCAAAATGATGATTGAAGAAGAAGGAATTTATGTAATTGCATTTTCTTTCCCAGTGGTACCAAAAAACGAAGCGAGAATTCGTGTACAAATTTCTGCGGCACACAGTAAAGAGCATTTAGATAGTGCTATTGCTGCCTTTATCAAGGTTGGACAAAAACTGAAAATAATTAAATAATTCGTAAGAAACATGCAAAAGAGCTATGAAAGAAACCCTAGTGAAAGAAGAGATCACAAAGAAGACGCTCCAATCTATAAGCCAAATAAAAGTTTGATCATCCTGAAATCTTCTGTGATAGGCCTATTCATAGTTTTAGTTGTTTTGATTTTCACTTTTATAATTGTAAAAAGTAAACAGCAAAAAGCTTCGAAAACAATTGCCAGCAATTGCATCATTTCTAGAACCATTGAAATTGATAAAAAAATTGAGAAATACGAAACCCAAAATGGCGTGGTAACAATTCTTACTCAGCTTGATAAAAAAACTGGCAAGCAAGAAATTATAAGGCTTGATGCAACATGTGGTCATGTAATTAATCGCATCATTTTCAAAATTAATAAACCTCTAGAGGTTAATTAATTTTTATTTCTTTACGCGGCACGAGCCGCGCCCCACATTGTGGGGATCCCCGATGTACTGAATCTGATAAATTCGGTATTATCGCATTCAAGTACATAAAAATAGAAAAAATGATTAACTTTGAACTAGCTCCTTACGCAGTTGTTGAAGAACAATCTCGCGGCAGACTTTATCAAGAAAGTTACGATGATTCAAAATATCGCTCAGTTTTTGGTCGCGATCGCGATCGCATCATCAATTCATCAGCTGTGCGCCGCCTGCAATATAAAACTCAAGTATTTGTAAATCACGAGGGAGATCATTACCGCACTCGCCTCACTCATTCTTTAGAAGTTGCGCAAATTGCGCGCTGGATTGCTGGCGCTTTGAAAGTTAATAAAGATTTAGCAGAAATTGTTTCGCTGGCTCACGACTTAGGCCACACACCTTTTGGCCATGCTGGCGAAGATGCCTTGCATAAAAAAATGGAAGCCTTTGGTGGCTTTTCACATAATGCTCACACTCTGAAAATTATCACCAAATTAGAAACTCGTTTTATCGAATTTGAAGGCCTAAATTTATCTTGGGAAATGCTAGAAGGTGTGGTAAAACATAATGGCCCTATCCTAGATGATTCTAAGCTTCATAGCTATATCAAAGAATATAATTCTAAGCATGATTTAGACTTAAAAAACTTCCCTTCTATCGAGTCACAAATCTCGGCAATTTCTGATGACATCGCTTATAATAATCATGATATTGAAGATGGTTTGCGCGCCAATTTATTTGAAGTTGAAGAGCTTTTTTCTTTGCCTTTAATTGGAGAAATTTATCAAGAAATTTTAGCAAAATATCCCGATATAAAAATAAAGTTATTAGTTGGAGAAGCCAAGAAACGCCTTACTTTGGCAATGGTGATGAATGTGATTGATACTACTCAAAAAAATCTTGTCGAAAATAAAATTCAAAGCGAAAAAGATGTGCGCCAGGCTGGAAAATTTTTAGTACATTTTTCTGCCGACATGGAAAATGCTCATCAAGCAATTAAGAAATTTTTAATGCAAAATATGTATCGCCATTCCACCGTAAATCGTATGACGGCGAATGCTAAAAAAATTGTCAGCGGACTTTTTGATTTTTATATGGCAAGCCCAAGCTGCTTACCTGATAAGCGCGCTGAGGTAGAGATAAAAATTTCTGACCAAAAAACTTTAGCGATTTTTATTTCAGATTATATTGCTGGAATGACCGATCGTTATGCAATTAAAGAGTTTGAGGAGTTGGTTTAATTTCATCTCACCTTTATCACATAACCCATATTGTCATCTCAATAATTCACGCTGTCATCTCGAACGAAGTGAGAGATGACAGCGTGAATTATATGGTGACAAAAAATAAATTTAAAAACGGCTATTAAAAATATCATTTATGAAAAACATCCTCCCATATCGCGGCATCTCTCCCACCATCGATTCATCAGCATTCGTTGCTCAAACTGCAATTCTTTCTGGCGATGTAAAAATCGGCAAAAATTCTGGCATTTGGTATGGCTGTGTTTTGCGTGGCGATGTTACAAAAATCATAATTGGCGAAAATACCAATATTCAAGATAACTGCGTTTTGCACGGCACGCGCCCTAATCATGCTCAAAATAAAACTGGTGCCCAAGGCGCTCCTGTAATAGTTGGAGATAATGTAACAATCGGACATGGTGCCATAGTTCATGCTTGCGTAATTGAGGATTACGCCTTTGTTGGCATGGGTTCTTTAGTGATGGATTTAGCTAGAATTGAGAAATATGGCATGCTTGCAGCAGGTTCGGTTCTAACTCCGAAAAGAGTTGTAAAAAGCGGAGAAATTTGGGCAGGAAACCCGGCTAAATATTTTCGTGACATGACACAAGACGAGAAAGATTACATCAAAACCTCTGCCGATAACTATGCCGAGCTTGCTCGTGAATATAAAGAGACCCAAAAATAGTGAATAAACTTTTTAATAAATCCCAAATCGAAAATATCATTTCTTGCGCTTTTGATGGTGGAGAAATTGCGGAAAAATCTCAAAAATCTAAAGATTTTCAAGTTTTGAAAAAACCAGATGGATCAAGCGTTACAAGTGCCGACATCGCTGTAAGTAAATATATTAATCAAAAATTATCCGCTCTTTTCCCTAACATTCCTGTAATTTGCGAAGAAGGAAAATTGCGTGACGCTGATGATATTTTCTGGTTAATCGATCCAATTGACGGCACTAGCAGTTTCATCGATGGCAGCCCTGAATATGCTGTGAATATTGCTTTGGTAGAAAATAAAAAAGCAATTTTTGGATTAATTTATGCACCATCTTTTGAAGGCGGAAAAATGATTTTTTGTGATCACGAAAATCAAATTATTTCTCAAAATAAAAAGGGCGAAAAATTAATTTTGGAAGCTCAAAACTTTGATCAAAATAAATTGCGTATTATCACCAGTTCTAGATCAAAACATCCTGACATTGAAAAATACATCTCACAATTTCACCAAGATTTTTCACAAAATATCGCTGTTGAAAAACTTTCTTCAGCCATAAAATTTTTCCGAATTTTAGAAAATGACGCCGATCTTTATCTGCATTTTCGCAAGTCAATGGAATGGGATACTGCTTCAGGACAAGCTCTAACTGAACTTATGGGTGGAAAAGTAAAAAATTTATTTTTTAATGAAAATGAATATGTGATTGGCGAAGAATTATCTTACAAAAAACCTGATTTTGCTAATCAGCCTTTTGTCCTATCTGTAAAAGAATTAAATTAGGTAAAAAAATGGTAAAAAAATTTACTGCAAATTGCGATTTTGGCGGCAGATCTGTTCCTGTAACTTTATTCGTGGGCGATCCATCTCCCGATTCTCATCCTTTGGCTTTTCAAAATAAATGGCTTGGCGCAACTAAAGGTGGCAGCGTGCCAAATGATATCATGGAATCTTTTGCCAAACTTAAGGAAATTTCTATCAAAAATAAGGTTTCCTTTGAAGAGCTTTGCGGCTATGTAATTGAAGAATTGAAGTCGAATAATACAGTGATTGAAGATGCTAAAAAAGCTAAGGAATTTTCCGATAAAAAAAATGATAAAAAAGACGATAAAAAATAATAAATTTATGAATAAAAATATCTGCGTTGCTGTCTTGATGGGTGGCTGGAATTCTGAAAGAGAAGTTTCTTTAAGATCGGGAGAAGCCGTTTATAACGCACTTCTAAGCCTTGGTTACAAAGCCGAAAAAATTGATTTTTCTCGCGACATTTTTAATCAAATCGCAGCTGTAAAACCTGATGTTATTTTCAATGCACTTCACGGTCAATTTGGTGAAGATGGCAGAATTCAAGGCTTCCTAGACATTTTAAATATTCCTTACACTCATTCTGGAATTGTCGCTTCAGCACTTTGTATGGATAAAATTTTAACCAGAAAAATTTGCCAAACCGCTGGCGTAAAATCTCCACCTTTTGGACTTCTAAAAAAAGGTGAAACCGCAAAAAACAAAGAAGTAATGCTAGAAATTGGCAAACCTTTTGTAATCAAGCCAATCAACGAAGGATCCTCAGTTGGTGTCGAAGTAATTTTAGCCAATATGCCTTTCGATTTAGAAAAATATGAATGGCAATTTGGCGATGAAATTATCATCGAAAAATATATTGCTGGTCAAGAAATTCAGGTGGCGGTGATTGATAATAAAGCTTTAGGAGCCATTGAAATTCGTCCTCACGGTTTATTTTATGATTACAAATGCAAATATACTGCGGGCATGACTGATTACATTATGCCAGCTGAAATTAGCCCGCAGAAATATGCTGAAGTTTTAGAATTAGCACAAAAATCTCACCAAGTTGTGGGATGCTTAGGCGTAAGCAGAATCGACTTTATTTTGAATAATAAAGATGGCGGAGATAATGAATTTTATCTGCTAGAAATTAACACTCATCCGGGTTTCACTGCTACTTCTTTAGTTCCAAAAATCGCTAAACATGTTGGAATTTCTTTCGAAGAAATTGTTGATTATCTAGTTAAATCTGCCTCTTGCGGAATTCAGTAATGGCTGAAAAATTTTCTATTTCAAATATCAAAGAAAGATTTAAAAACTTTTTATTCACTAATCAGTTTTTACGAAAAGTTAGAAATTTCTTTCATCAAAGTTTTTTACCTTTTTTATTCAAATGCCTGCTGGGCTTTATCGCTCTGCTTGCCATAATCATCATCACAATTAAAATTTTTAAACCTGCTTACATCGAAACTGCTCATCAGAAAATTTCTTTTTACTTTTTTCACTATCTAAATCTTGATAATCAAGAACTTGGAAAAGTTACCATCGCGGGCAATAAGCGCACCACTACCGAAGAAATTTTAGCTATTGTTACTGAAACTCACAAAGCCGCCAACAATAATAAATTTCAAGATTATCAGCCCTTAATTCAAAGACTGGTTATAGAAATTAAAAAACAACTGCCTTGGATTAATAAAGTTGTGATCACTCGCAGCATGCCCAACCTTTTAAACATTACAGTCACCGAATATGAGCCATTTGCAATTTGGCAAAAAGGCGACAAAAAATATATCACTGACAAAGATGGAAATATCGTCTTAATTGAAGATTTAACTGAATTTGAAAACTTGATTATTCTTTCAGGAAATGAAGCAAATAACCATGTGAATTCCCTATTTAATATTTTCGTTGCCGACCCCAATTTAAGCTCGCATGTCTATTCTGCCACTTGGTCGGGAGACAGAAGATGGGATATTAGATTTGATAACGGACTGCTGATTAAATTGCCTGAAAATAATATTTCTGAAGCTTGGAATAATTTGATAAAAATTTATAATACACCTGGGTCAATCTTAGGTTTGAATGTGATTGATTTAAGAGTGGAAGGAAAAATTTATTTGGAATATGGGGATTCGGTGATTAAGGAGATTAAGAGTTTGTAGGTTTGAGTCCTTACTAGATGGAACCCGTAACAAGTGCGGGATGAAAATTCTTGGAAGAGATCTCTTATCACTTTGTCACCGCACAATTTTTGCGCGGTCCATTTCGTCACAATTTAATTTTATCTTTAAGAAACAGCTCCCAAATAACCCCAAAATTTTATTGCTAATTTTTCCTGAAACAAAATATTGTTTGCCCTTCTAAAATTCCTAAAAACCAATTTCTTTAAAATAGCAATTTCCTAAATGGCAAAAAATCTTAAAAAAGGAAAAATTGTTGCTTGCCTTGATATAGGCTCCTCTAAGTTGGTTTGCTTTATCGCATCTATTACTAATGACGAAGTAAAAATTCTCGGCTACGGACATAAAAAATCAAAAGGCATCATGGGCAGCGCTTTGTCTGACATGAGGTTGGCGCAAAAATCCATCACCAATGTGGTGGCAGAAGCTGAAAGAATGGCAGGATTAAATATTGATCGTCTTTTAATTGGAATCTCGGGAAGCCAAGTTACATCAAGTCGCAAAGAAGTTAGTGTGAAGATCGGATCAGATATTGTTAAAAGTTCTGACATCACAAATTTAGCAAATTTTGTGCGCGCTGAATTCAAAAAAAATCATCGCGAAATCATCCATTTAATTCCCCTGCAATATCGCATTGATGATCTTTCTCCTGTAGAAAATCCGCGCTATATGACAGGAAACAAGCTTTACGCTAAATTCCACATCGTTTCCACTTCTCAAAGTGCCGTAAAGAATATCGAAAATTGTTTAAAAAGATGTCAGCTTTCGGTGAATAATTATGTTGTAGAACCTTACTCATCAACGCTTTCTTGTCTTACTGAAAATGAAACTAATCTTGGAACTTTGCTAATTGATATTGGCGGCAGCTCCACTTCCATTTGCATTATTTTAAATGGAAAATTGTTTTATGTGGGAAATTGCATGATGGGCGGAATTCATGTCACCAAAGACATCTCGACCATTTTAAATATTAGTTTTGATGAAGCTGAACAGATTAAAAATTTAAATAGCTCTTTGATGATCAGCCCAATTGAAGAAAGAGAAATAATTAGATTAGATAATATCGACCCTAATGATGGCCCAGACATGATTAAAATCACTCGTCTTGAGCTACGAGAAATCATTAAATCTAGACTTGAAGAAGTGTTTGAATTGGTAAAAGAAAATTTAGCAAAATCTGGAGTTCCAGACAGCATCATCAGCAATATCGTTCTTACGGGCGGCGTAACTTTGAGTGTGGGAATTGATCGCTTGGCGTCAGAAGTGTTTAAAAAGAATGTGCGAATTGGCTATCCAAACAAGCTTGAAGGTGTTGCTTCTGAAATCTTGAACCCAACTTATTCTTGCTGTTTAGGCATGTTGGTTTTCTTAAAAAATATGTATTTGAAAGAGAAAATTAAAAGCGGATTTGAAACTAAAAATAGCTGGTTCAGAAAGTTGATTGAGAAGTTGGCAGCTTAAATATTTTTTCCCCTGTTATTTCCACAACTTTGTCACCCCCACACACTGTCATTTTTCCCACATACTGTCATTTCGAACTAAGTGAGAAATCTCATGATACTTAACCGAGTCCAACCTGATGAGATTTCTCACTGCGTTCGAAATGACAGTTTTGTAAAAATGACAGATTATTTACCTTCCCATCCCGCCATCCTTGTCATTATTGAAACCATAATCCTTCTTCACATTCTGAAGCTTTGATACAAAGCCACCTTGTTGTCCCATTCCAAAAGATCCTAAACCTTGTGGAGCCACTTCTTTAGCAGCGCCTTTTTTTGAACCTTTAATGGCCGCAGCCGCTTCTATAGCTTCTTTAGCCAATTCTTTATTGTCTAATCTGGCTTTTTTTTGTTTCCAAACCAAAGATTTCATTCCCGTAGAATTGAAAACTTTTGCAGTATTAGAGCCCATTTTATCAACTTCTTCTGATCTAGCATCCCAAGCATCTTTTGCAGAAATTCCATTATCTTCTTCAGCCTCTAATCCACCAGTTTCGCGGCTTAAATTTCTTTGCTGATTATTGTTTGGAAAAACTAAATTTTTTAATTCCCCAATAACACCACTAACTTCTTGTCCTTCTTCAACTTCAACAATATCTTTTGGCTCAGATTCTTTTTGCTCTTCACCTTTTTTGATAAATTTTTGGTCATCTTCTTTTTTATCTTCCGACATTTCTAACATCTTGCGAAGAGGCTTTTCCGCCTTAATTCTCAACTCTTCAGAAAGATTCAGCTCGCCACCATAAATAGAATCAGAGCCATATTTCATCACCAAATAAAGCTTCTCTAAGGTGTTCAACTTCATGTAAGGGCAAGAGTTGCAAAGTGTGCAACCAGCAGCGTCCACAAAAGGACAATCGTAAAGTTTTGCCGTCGGATTTTTTTGTCTCATTTGGTGAAGAATACCAACTTCTGTGAGAACAATAAATTCGCCACCTTGGGTGTCGCTCACATATTTCAAAAGTGACGAAGTTGAACCAATGTGATGAGCATATGAAAGCAGCGTTTCTGGGCATTCAGGATGAGCGATGACTTTTGCGTTTGGGTAATTCGCAATTAATTTCACCAATTCTCTTTCGCTATATTGTTCATGAACCATGCAGCTTCCATTCCACAGAAGCATGTTGCGGCCAGTGATTTTATTGATGTAGCGGCCAAGATGTTGGTCGGGCGCGAAGATAATTTTTTGGTTCGCTGGAAGTTGATCAATAATTTTTTTAGCGTTAGTTGAAGTAACAATAATATTCGACAAAGCCTTTATTTCAGCAGAGCAATTGATGTAGCTAACTACAATATGATCAGGATTTTTTCGGCAAAATTCGTCAAAAACATCAGGCTTGCAAGAATCTTCCAAACTGCATCCAGCCTTTAAATCGGGAATCCAAACTTTCTTTTGTGGCGACAGAATTTTTGCCACTTCGGCCATAAATTTCACGCCGCAGAAAATAATTTCATCAGCATTTGTAGAAGCGGCATTGCGCGATAAATCTAGAGAATCGCCAACAAAATCTGCAATATCTTGAATCTCCGAATCTTGATAAAAATGCGCCAAAATAACGGCATTTTTTTCTTTTTTCAGACGAAGAATTTCTTCTTCTAAATTTGTAGGGATTTCGTACATTTTAAAAACTCTTAAAAGAAACTCGTCATCCTTGAGGCGAAGCCTCGAGGATCTCATGAGTTATTTTTCTAAACTCATGAGATCCTCGGTGCGCCTTCGGCGACCAAGGATGACGGATGTGTTTAGAAGACAAAATATTAATATTAACTCAAACCAACCAAAGAAAAAACCTCATTCCTAGTCTTCACCGCAATTTCACTCGCCCGCTCTTTTCCATCTTTCAAAACTTGATTTATAAAGCTTACATCTTGCTTAAAACGCGCCAAATTTTCTTGAATTGGGCGCAGTTTCTCAATCAAACTTTCGGCTAAATCGTTTTTAAATTTGCCATTTCCTGAAGTTTCATATTCTGCGGCTAAAGCTTCTGGCGACTTGCCAGACAAGGCTGAAAAGATGTTCAATAAATTATAAATCTCACAGCGGCTTTCATCAAAAGCAATATTTGGCAAAGAATCGGTTTTGGCTTTTTTAACTTTTTTCAAAATAACTTCTGGCGAATCTTCTAAATTAATGCGTGATAAATCTGATTCATCCGACTTACTCATTTTTTTTGTGCCATCTTGCAAAGACATAATGCGCTTAACTCCAGAAACAATCATTGGTTCTGGAAGTTTGAAATATTCTTTTCCAAAACGGCGATTGAAAGCGCCAGCAATGTCGCGAGTAAGTTCAAGATGTTGTTTCTGATCTTCGCCAACTGGAACTAGATCGGCTTTGTATAAAAGAATATCTGAAGCCATTAAAACTGGATAAGAATAAAGACCCAAATCAGCTTTATTAAAATTCTCCATCGATCTTCGTTGAAGCGCAACTTTGGCAATGTTTTGCAAATCATTGCCAGAATTTTTATACTCATCTCCATATATTGCTTCTATGGTTTCATATTGATCTTCTAATAAGTGAGTTTGTGATTTATCCTTAAACTGCGTCATCCGATTCAACCACCCCATCGGCGTCATCGTCCCCAAAACCCACGCCAATTCAGCATGCTGCGGCACTTCACCTTGTACAAAAAGTGTGGTCTTTTTCGGATCTAATCCGCATGCCAAATAAACAGCTGCGGCGTCTAAAATATTTTTTCTTAATTCTTTTGGGTCTTGCGGAAGTGTGATGGCGTGAAGATTCATTACGCCGAAGATGCAGCGGTGCTGATCTTGCAGGTCAATCCAATTACGAATTGAACCTAGATAATTGCCGAGATGTAAATTTCCTGTGGGTTGAATGCCGGAAAAAACGGTTTTCATTTATTAATTCTTAATTGCTTTGAAAGGTGCGGCAGTTTAGATTTCGAATCTTGTAAGGCAAGTGGATGGTCGCTTATTTTAGTATGCAAATGCTTGAAAATAAGAGGAAAGTCCGGACTCTACGAGAAAATGATACCAGTTAAGAGCTGGCTGCAAGTCTGAATCTATAGGACTTGCAAGGGAAAGTGTCACAGAGAATATGTTTCTAATATGCACCCCCATCGTCGTGCTAACGCAACGACTCGGTCCCCCTAAATAGGGGGATCGTGGGGAGTTCTTTTAGTAAAAGTGAAAACGCGAGGTAAGAGCTCACGGCCTTGTATGGTAACATGCATTGCGAAAAACCCTATCTAGAGCAAGACCAAATAGGGGTAGCACGCTTTGTTCACTCAAAGCAAATGTTCTCGCATAGCTACTCGGGTAGGTTGCTTGAGGTTAACAGCGATGTTAATCCTAGACGAATGGCTGTCGCTTGAGCAATCAAGTACAAAATCCGGCTTATAGCTTGTCTTACAGTTTTCCAATATATCTGTCATCTCGAAAGCAGTGAGAGATCTCATGAGTTTAGGTACATAACCTCATGAGATCTCTCACTTCTTTCGAGATGACAGTTCGATAAGTTTTTTTATTATTTTACAACATGCTCACAACCAACGAAATTCGTACCAGATTCCTCGATTTCTTCGCCAAAAATGGCCATGAAATTATCGATTCCAGCCCATTAATTCCGCATAATGACCCGACTTTAATGTTCACTAATGCTGGGATGAATCAATTTAAAAATTATTTTACGGGTGCTGAAACCCCTAAATTCAAGCGCGCAGCCACTTCACAAAAATGTGTGCGCGCTGGCGGAAAACATAATGACTTAGACAATGTAGGATTCACGGCACGCCATCACACATTTTTCGAAATGCTCGGCAATTTTTCTTTCGGTGATTATTTTAAAGAAGAAGCAATTTTTTATGCTTGGGATTTTTTAACTAAAGATCTGCAAATCAGCAAAGACAGGCTTTTGGTGACTGTTTATCACAATGATGATGAAGCGGCAAATTTCTGGAAAAAAATTGCAGGCCTGCCTGAAAGCAAAATTATTCGCATTGCAACCGATGACAATTTTTGGTCGATGGGCGATGTTGGACCATGTGGCCCTTGCTCAGAAATTTTTTATGATCATGGCGATAAAATTTTTGGTGGCGTACCAGGAAGCAAAGATCAAGATGGCGATCGCTTCACTGAAATTTGGAATTTAGTTTTTATGCAATTTGAAAAACAAAAATCTAATTCTGGGGAAGGAAAAATGATTCCACTTCCCAAACCTTGTATTGATACGGGAATGGGTTTAGAGCGCGTGACCTCAGTTCTACAAGGCGTTCACGATAATTATGAAACCGACAGCTTCAAAAACTTAATTTCTGATATTAAGAAATTTGTTTAGGTTTTTTGGCCACCAACCTGAAGATCTCTAAAATTTGCAAGACTTTCCGCGTGTATTGGAGATTGCGTTCTAGAAGTTGGAGGAAGAAGTTTTGAATTAACTTCAACAACCTTAACTAATCCAGATTCCATTTTTAGCTCTTCATAAACCTGAGGTATTTTTGGCACAGAATAATCTATTGATGAAGATGAAACTGTAGTATCTCCTCTTTTTTCATCACACATTAAAGAACTTTCACTACGAGATAAATTACTTAAAACCTCTCGCATTTTTGGATTTTCACCACAAGCAACTTCCGATATTTTTCTAGTTTCAGGGCTAGCACTTGCATATAAACGCGACACCAAAGATTCATCACCTCTCTCCACGGCTCTGCTTAAAACGCTAACTCCATTTTCTTGATGATTCGGATTTCCACCAAGTGAAAGAATAATCTTGGCCAAATTATTTTTATTTTGATCTACAGCGTGAAACAGCAATTTATCTAGAGTGATTTCCGCCTCAGATCCGCCCACAGAAATTCCTAAAATTTTTGCTAATTCTACATTTGAGGATTGCATTTTTCCTGCAACTTCACTTTTTTCTCTGGCTAATTTTTCAGAAGATTCTTGCTCTAATTTAGACTTAGCTTTTTGCGCATAATATTCTTCCGATTCTTTAGATTCTGTAATCGCATCAGCTTTTCTTTGCTTCTTGGCTTCTTTCTCAATTCTTTCTTCAGAAAGCTGTATCGCTATTTGAGACTCAGCAACTTCTCTAGCTCTAAGCGCCTCTTGCGCCGACTTTTGATCATCACCTTTCTTTTCTTCAGCTTCCGAAGTTTCAGAATTTCCTTCCTTACCCTCCCCTGAATTTCCTCTGACTCTTTTTCTATTATTAAATCTAGCAGCTCTTTCATCTAATTCTGCCGACGCTTCTTCTGTTGTTACGCCTTGTTTAGTTTGTTGTTTTGGCCCTTTAAGCAAACCAAGTTCTCCACCTTTTTCAGATAATAATTTTGCCATTTCTGCATTTCCAGTAAGAACCGCAATATCCATAGCAGTCATACCTGAAGGACTTTTTACATTCATAACTTCTTTTTCATCCAAGCCTTTTTCCTTCATCTTATTCAGATATTCTTCTGCCTTGCTCGGCTGTCCTTCCTCTCTAACTTTGCCAGATATCATAGTCGCCGCCAAAGGGCTCAAACCATTTTCACCAAAATCCTTAAATTCTTTGATACCCAAATTACACTGCGCATGAAACTGCATCGAGGTTTTAAGCGGCTTATTTGAAGCGCAAGAAATTATAAAAAGTTCTTGGGCAATTTTTTGCGCTCTTTGCTGATTTTCTAAACGCCTTTCTATTAGCTTTCTTAATTTTTCAGGATCTTTTTCATCTACAATTTCTTCTGCCGCTTCTTTTTTAATCTTCTTAATTTCTTCAACATATTCCTGAGTTTTCTTCGGCAATGCGCCAAGAATCATCTTGGATTTCTCAGAAATATTTGGGTTTGCCGAATCAAAATCTTTAACTTCAAACTGGCCTGCAAATTCTTCCAAATTTTCTAAAAATTCTAATTCAGATTTATTTTCTTCCTCAGCTTCCTTAGAATAATCAGTATTAGAATAAAGATTACGCGGATCCCTTGGAAATTCTTCTGATGGAGAAAATGTAGCTGCTGAATTAGATTTTTTCATTTACCAATTTAATAAAATTTTCAATTCCGAAAAGTGCGATAAAAGATCCCATTCTTGGACCTTGGTCTGAACCAAGCAAAACTTGATATAAAGCTAAAAACCAATCACGCATGTTTTTTTCATAACCGTGATTTTTACCAACTTGAAACACTAAATTTTGCAGCAACGCACCGTCATTTTTTTGTTCGTCACTAGCATTTTTTAAAGTTTCAATAAGCTCGCGAAGTGCCGATTTTTCTGCGTCTGTGGCTTCGCGATATTTCTTATTTTTTTTGATAAAATCATCGTAATAAGCAATGGCACTTTTAACCATTTTCGCTAGAAGCGGAGCATTTTCTGGAGTTAATCCTGACTGATATTTAGAAATGAAGCCCCATAAAACCGTGTCATTTTCAGGGTTGCAAGCGCTTGCCAAGTTTAACAAAAGCGAATAGCTCAAGTTAAAATTAATTGCAGGAATATTTCCTTTGTGAATGTGAAAAGCAGGATTATCAAGCCTCAGCAGCTCTTCTTGTTTTTCAAAAGCTAAAGCAAAAGTTAAATATTCATCCATCGCTTTTGGAATTACATCGAAATAAAGTCGTTTGGCTGTCTTTGGTTTTTGATACATAAAAAGTGACATCGATTCAGCAGGCGCATATTTCAACCAATCTTCCACTGAAATTCCATTTCCTTTCGATTTAGAAATTTTTTCACCAGTGTCACTCAAAAACATTTCATAAGTGAAATTTACTGGCGGCACGCCGCCCAAGATTTCACAAACCTTGCGATAAATCTTTTCATTTGGTTGATGATCTTTTCCGTAAATTTCGTAATCAACGCCAAGTGAATACCAGCGAGCGCCGAAATCGATTTTCCATTGTAATTTGCAGTTTCCACCAGTCACAGGGACTTCTTTTTGCACACCATTTCCATCAACATAAATCACAGTGCCTTTTTCTTTATTCACACCTTTAACGCCTTTATCGATAACGATGCCGCTTTTGCGATCAATTGGCATAAATGGGCTGTAGGTTTCTTGGCGCTCGCCTCCCAAAGTTGGCAACATCAAATCCATCAATTCATCATATTTTTCTAGCACGCGCAGCATTGTAGAATCGAAATCTCCCGACTTATATTTTTCGGTGGCGCTGATAAATTCATATTCAAATCCGAATGAATCGAGAAAAGCACGCAAACGCGCATTCATATTATGGCCGTAAGATTCGTGAGTTCCAAAAGGATCTGGAACTGCTGTTAAAGGCAACCCTAAACTAGCGCGAACCATTTCTTGGTTCGGCACATTATCTGGAACTTTACGAAGACCATCAATGTCATCCGAAACACAAAACATTTTGGTTGGAATTTCTGGCGCAATGCAATTGAAAGCGTGGCGCACGAAAGAAGTGCGAACCACTTCACCAAATGTTCCAATGTGAGGCAAGCCCGATGGGCCATAGCCAGTTTCAAAAAGCACATAACCTTTGACAGGAGTTTTGCCACCAACTTTTTCTAAGATACGGCGCGCCTCTTCAAAGGCCCAAGATTTTGATTCGAAATAAGATTTTTGTGAAATGGTCATTTTTTAGTTAGTTTGTTTGTTGAATTCGTTTTTTGTAATTTCGTAATATCTAATTTCATCATTGGTTCCATAGCCCTCAGGCACAATATTCTTTATATATCTAAAACCATTTTTTAATAAAACTCGCGCCGATTTTTCATTAGTCGGGCCGTTCGCCGCAATTAAAATTTCGAGCTGCAATTTTTCAAAACTAAATTTTATTAATTCTTTAGTTAAGTGCGAAGCATAACCCTGCCCCCAAAATTCTGGCAATAGCGCAAATCTAATTTCGGTATTTTCACCAACTTCTTTATTCAAAGCTCTGGTAGTAAGCCCAGCGCGGCCAATAAATTTCCCGCTATCATTTTCAAAAACCGCCCACTGCGAATAGCCGAATTTTTCTTGATGGTTGATAAAACTATCCAAATGTTTCTTCACAGTTTCAAGGCTTTGAACCCCGTCAATCGTGGTTTTAGCAACTTCTTCATTTGCGTGAAGTCTGAAAAGAAGAGGTAAATCCTCAGCTAAAAATGGTCTTAAATTTAATCTCTCCGTTCTTAACATAGTTATAAGGCTATATTAGCTTCATTAACGCTAAGCCTTGTTACTCTGGAAACAGCAGCATTTGTATTGGGATTCGCATTTTCTTTACCCCGCGCTTCTTTCAATATGGCTAATCTAGCTCTTGGAGAACTAGTTGGAGTTTGTTCAAAAAAACTTGGTCTTTCTACTCTTGATTGATTAGTTGCATTTCTTTGATCTATATCGTCTCTCATTTTTTTAAAAAATTATTTTAATTTTTAGCAATTAGAAAATTATTTTGCACTTCTACAACCTCTACTTCCAAGATCTCGCCCGATTTAAATTTTTCTGATTCGCCTAAAATTTTCACATCAATAAAATTTTCCGACTTACCAATATTATCTTTTTCCACAATCATGGTAATTTTTTTACCAATCTGTTTTTGTAAAAATTTCTGCAATTCTTCTTGGCCCGCTTCGCGCAAAATTTTGGCGCGTTCTTTTATTATTTTATAATTTACTGGAGGCATCTTGGCGGCAGGTGTGCCTTCGCGTTTTGAATAAGGAAAAATGTGATTAAAAATAATTCCGGCTTCTTTAATTAAATTTACGCTATTTAAAAACATCCCATCTGTTTCAGTCGGAAAACCTGCTATAAAGTCAGCGCCGAAAGTAATTTCTGGCCTTAATTTGCGGATTCTAGAGCAAAATTCTAAAACTTGGCCGCGATTATGGCGGCGCTTCATACGCTTCAAAATCACATCATCGCCCGATTGCACACTTAAATGCAAATAAGGCATAAAGCGCGGCTCGCTTGCAATTAGATCAATCATATTTTCATCAATCTCAGCCACATCAATTGAAGAAAGGCGAAGTCTTGGAAGCTCAGGAACTAATTTAAATAATCTTTTAATCATTTGTGAAAGCGTGATTGGCGCGGCCAAATCTTCACCATAACCAGAAATATCTACGCCCGTCAAAACCACTTCTTTATGGCCCGCAGCAACCATTTTTTTCACCTGATCAACAATTTCTCCAAAAGCCACCGAACGGCTATTTCCGCGACCAAAAGGAATGATACAAAAAGTGCAGCGATGATTACAGCCATTTTGAATTTCTAAAAATGCGCGAGTTCTATTTTCAAAATAAGAAACCAATTGCGGCGCGGTGTCTTTCACCGACATGATATCATTAACAATGATTTTAGAAGTTTCGCTGATGCTTAAAAAACTTGCAGAGTTTTTTCTATTTTCAAAAAAGATGCGGTCTTTGTGAGCGATTTCTTGAGATAGAGCTTTGCTTTCGTTAGATCCTGAAACAAGTTCAGGATGACTGGTTTGGTATTCAGGATTGCAGGTTTGAGAAACCTCCAGTTGAGCGGAGTCGAAACCAGCGGATGCTTCCTGCCTCAAAGCCCCATAACTCTCCGCCTTCGACTTCTCTACATTGCCAAGCACCAAATCCACTTCCACCATCTTCGCATATTTCTCAGGGTCAATCTGCGCCGCACAACCAGTCACCACAATTTTCGCATCAGGATTTTTTTTGCGCGCCCTTCTCACAGCTTGTCTAAGCTGCCTTTCGGCTTGCGAAGTAACTGCACAACTATTAAAAACGATAAGATTTTTTTGATCTGATTTTTTTAAGGCTTCTTTAATCGCCTCACTTTCATAGGCATTTAAACGACAACCAAAAGTTACGACTTCATTATTAGCTTTATTAGCATCATCCATGTCTTCTGCTGTCATTTAAGAGGATTATGTGATTCACCACTTTTTTTACGCCACTAGTTTTAGAGGCAATAGACAAAACTGCATCCATCTCATCACTATTTCCAGCAACACCCAATAGATAAACTGTTTTATTAACTGTTGTGATTTGGTAATTGTAAGTAGAAACTTTTTTATTGATCAGCATTTTCGCTTCAATTGTTGAAGTGATTATATAGTCAAAAAACCCGATAGAAAAATCTTTCGGCTTCATTTTTACACCATCTCTTAATTGAATTTCATCAATCACTTCTTTTACTCCTTGAACTTTCCAAACTAGTTCAGAAGCAAGTTTTGCTTTAGTTGAATCGCGCACAATTCCTGTTAATAAAACTCTTCCTTCATTCACAGTCACATCCACCATATTTCCAACATTCTTAAGGCCATTTTCCACCAAACTTACTCCAGCCTGAGTTGAAATAATCATGTCATCTCTAGTGCTAGTAAGATTTTTTTCGCGAGTAATTACCGCACCAGTGGCAATAGTTCCCACCACAACAGTTTCAACACAAGCTGTTGAAAAAGTTAAAAATAGCAGAGAAAAAATTAAGCTAATTTTTTTTGAAATATTCATGTTAGAAATTTGTTTGAGATATTGAAAATCAAGGGCTACAGCGGAACCAAATGTGATAAGGCCAATCTATTTTTAAGAATAAATTATTGCAAATTATTTTTGCCTCTCTAGATTGCCGCCCTTCTTAAAGATTTTCCCCAAAAAATTTTATAGAGTTTTCACATATCGACAGTCTCGGAATTAAGCGGGCGTAGCTCAGCGGTAGAGCACAACCTTGCCAAGGTTGGGGTCGAGGGTTCGATCCCCTTCGCCCGCTCCAAGACTCTTTTTTAAAAAATTCTCACAGAATTTTTGCTATTAATTACAATTACTTCTTTGAAAGAAATTTCAGAAATTTGATGAGGGTTTTTAGTTTTTTATCTGCGGTTACAAATCTTTTAAAATCATCTTTTTAGTACAGAGTTTTTCTCTATTTTCGCCAAGAGATTTTTTTGTTGGGATCTATTATTGAAATATAGAAAAATTTACATCTGAGCGGGAGCATAGATATCGCTCGCTCAACACGTCGCTTTTCTCACTTCGTTCGAAGACTATACCAAAACATAAATTTATACTCCCAGCCAACAAAGGATTTTTGAGGAAAAATTGCGACAAAGAATAACGCTGTATCAAGTGATACAGCGTTATTCTTCGAGTAAATTTTTACCAAAAAGACGAAGTTGGCTGGGAGTATAAATTTATGTTTTGGTATATATGTTGCCAGGGCAAGAGCGTAGCTCTTGCCCGCTTTAAGCTAAAAACAGTCTTAGGGCTGTTTTTACCGACCTTTGGTCGGTCGCTTAAAGCCCATGACATTGCTTAAATTTTTTCTCACTACCACATGGGCAAGGTTCGTTGCGACCAACATTTCCCCAAGTTTCAGGATTGCTTGGGTCACGATCTTGTGCTTCAATATTCAATTTTACAGGAGACAAAGATGAAACAGCTTTAGTATTGTGAAATTCTGATTTCACAAAAGCTGGATCGCTTCTGGTTTCAAACATTTTTTGTTTTGGAGCTTGAGCAAATAAGTTAATTTCTTTGTTTTCATCTTCAGAAACACTTAATTGAACATGAGATAATCTGCTGATAATTTGCTCTTCCATTCTAAGCATCATATCTTCAAATAAACTGAAAGCGTCTCTCTTATATTCAATCAATGGATCCTTTTGAGCGTAAGCACGAAGATTGATACCATTTCTTAATTTATCCAAAGAAAGTAAGTGATCTTTCCATTCTGAATCTAGCGTTAATAAGAAAATTTGCTTCTCAACTTTAGCAACAATTTCTTCGCCATAAATTTCTTTTTTAGAAGTGAAAATTTCCGCAGTTTTATCTTCAATGAAATTCAAAATTTCTTTATCTCCAACTCCATCTTTTTCAGATTCTGCTTTCAAATCCAATCTCAAGCCATAAACACGAAGTATCTCGGTTTCTAGATCATCAATCTCCCACTGCTGCGAATAAGAATTTTTTGGAATACAATCTTCCACCAAATCCTTATTAATATCATTTCTAAATTTAGTAATTTTTTGTGAAATTTCTTCAGACGAAATTACTTCGGTGCGCAAAGCAAAAATCATTTTGCGCTGTTGATTTACAACATCGTCATATTTCAAAAGATTTTTTCTAATCTCATAATTTCGCATCTCAACCTTATGCTGAGCTTTTGCTAAAGTTTTGCTAATCCAAGGATGGAAAATTGCTTCATCATCTTTTAGCCCTAAGCTAGATAACATTCCTTGTAATTTTTCTGAACCAAAAATTCTCATCAAATCATCTTCTAAAGATAAGAAGAATTTAGATCTTCCAGCATCTCCTTGACGACCAGAACGGCCACGAAGTTGATTATCAATTCTACGACTTTCATGTCTTTCAGTTGCCAAAACATAAAGCCCGCCCGCTGCAATTGCGATTTTTTTATCGGCTTCAGCTTTTGCTTCAATTGCGGCAATTTTTTCTGCTTTTTCTGCCTCGCTTATCGTTTGCACTTCTTCAGAATCTAAGAATTTCTCGATAATCATATCAGGATTTCCGCCAAGCTTAATATCCGTACCACGACCCGCCATGTTGGTCGCGATAGTTATGGCACCTGGAACTCCAGCTTGAGAAATAATTTCAGCTTCTTGTTCGTGATATTTAGCATTCAAAACACTATGGGTTAATTTATGCTGACGCAGTAATTTTGAAAGATATTCAGATTTTTCGATGCTTACAGTACCAACAAGAATCGGCTGTTTTTTAGCGTGGGCTTCTTCGATAGATTTGATAATCGCATCATATTTTGCCTTCTCAGTTTTATAAATTTCATCATCTTCATCAATTCTAGAAACATTCACATTGGTTGGAATTTCTACAACTTTAAGTCCATAAATTTCTTCAAATTCAGTGGCTTCAGTTAAAGCAGTTCCCGTCATGCCACCGATTTTTTTGTAAAGTCTGAAATAATTTTGGAAAGTGATTGAAGCTAAAGTTTGATTTTCATTTCTAACTCTAACGCCTTCTTTTGCTTCTAAAGCTTGATGCAAACCATCTGAGAATCTTCGGCCTTCTTGCATACGGCCCGTAAATTCATCGATAATTACCACTGAATTATCTTTAACGATGTAATCAATTTCATTTTTGAAAAGCTTATGCGCTTTCAGAGCCTGATTGGTGTGATGAACTAAAGAAACATGGTTGATGTCGTAAAGCGAAGCATCAGACTCAATAAATCCATCTTCTTTCAAAAACTTTTCCATGGTTTCAACACCTGTGTCGGTTAGAAACACACCGCGTTCTTTTTCTTCAAGTTGGAAACATTCAGGTGTTAATTTTGGAATCAGGCGATTAATTTCTTGGTAAAGTTTTGAATTATCATTAGTTGGACCAGAGATGATTAGCGGAGTTCTAGCCTCGTCAATTAAGATTGAATCAACTTCATCAATAATGGCATAGCTTTTACCAAATTCGCCGTGGCGCTGCACCATATTGCTCACATCATATTTCATATTGTCGCGCAAATAATCAAAACCAAGTTCGTTATTTGTGGCATAAGTGATGTCGCAATTATAAGCAGCTTTGCGCTCTTCATCATTCAAATCATTAGTGATGCAACCAACAGTCAGGCCTAAAAATTCATGCAATTTTCCCATCCAAGCCGCGTCTCTTTTTGCAAGATAATCGTTAGGCGTAACTACATGCACACCGTTGCCAGTCAAGGCATTAAGATAGCATGGCAAAGTTGAAACAAGAGTTTTTCCTTCTCCTGTTTTCATCTCAGAAATTCTGCCTTGATGCATCACCATTCCACCAATTAATTGCACATCAAAATGACGCATGTGAAGCACGCGTTTTGAAGCTTCGCGAACTACGGCAAAAGCTTCATGCAAAATTTGATCCAAAGTTTGGCCCGATTTTAAACGAGATTGGAATTCTGTAGTTTTAGCTTTTAATTGCTCATCCGATAAATTGCTAATTTGGGCTTCCAAAGCGTTAACTTTAGCCACTTCCAAAAATAAAGATTTGATGACGCGATCATTTACTGATCCAAAGATTTTTTTAGCGAGGTAGGAAAACATTTGAGAAATTTAAGAGATTTTTAGTAGAGAATTTTTATATCAGCACCGCAAGCAATAAGCTTTTCAGCCAATCTTTCGTAACCTCTTTCAAGGTGATAAAGTCGATTAATTTTAGTTTCACCATCAGCCACCAAAGCAGCTAAAACCATTGAAACTGAAGCTCTAAGGTCGGTTGCCATAACTTCAGCACCAGTCAATTTTTTAACACCTTTTACAATTGCAATATTGCCATGAGATTCAATATTCGCACCCATTCGTACTAATTCCATCACATGCATGAAGCGATTTTCAAAAATAGTTTCTTCAATTGTCGCAATACCGTCAGACATTGTCATCAAAGACATGAACTGAGCTTGCATATCCGTAGGAAATCCTGGGAAAGGATGAGTTGAAATGCTCACCGAGTGAATTTCCTGCGACACTCTTTTAACTTCAATTTCATTTTCCGAAACTTGTGTCAGCTGTAATCCAGCTTTTTCTAATTCTCCTTTAAAACCACCAAAAAGCCACATTTCCACACCAACTAATTTTACACATCCACCTGTAATTCCAGCCGCAATTGCGTAAGTTCCAGCTTCAATTCTATCAGCCACAATTTTGTGACGCGCGGCGTGTAATTTTTCAACACCTTGAATCTTAATTTGCGAAGTCCCGGCACCTGTAATTTTTGCGCCCATGGCATTCAAACATTTTGCCAGATCAATAATTTCAGGCTCGCAAGCTGCATTATTTAAAATGGTTTCGCCTTCTGCAAGTGAGGACGCCATCAAAGTGCTTTGAGTTGCACCAACTGAAACTTTTTCAAAATTTACTTCCGCACCTTTCAATCTGCCATCAACTGAAGCCTCAACATAGCCGCTAACTAATTCAATTTTTGCACCTAGCTTTTCCATAGCTTTTAAGTGCAAATCTACTGGGCGTGTACCAATTGCGCATCCACCTGGTAAAGAAACTTTAGCTCTACCAAAGCGCGCCAGCAAAGGCCCTAAAATTAAAATTGAAGCACGCATTTTACACACCAAATCATATGGAGCGACAGGATTGCTGATTTCTTTCGCATCCAAAATCATCACTCTACCATGATTTCCGCCATCTTTGTCCGCGCCATCAAGCTGAATTTCAACACCCAAATTAGCCAATAAATTAGCCATTGTAGAGATATCCGCCACATGAGGAACATTGGTTAAAGTAAGCTTTTCATCCGTCAGAATTGCGGCCACCATCAATGGTAGAGTAGCATTTTTAGCACCCGCAATATGAACATTTCCATGCAGCTTTTTGCCGCCTTTAATCAAAAGCTTTTTCATTAATTTTTATTTTTCGTAATTATCTTTAACCAACTGATTCAACAAGCGCACACCATATCCTGTAGCGCCTTTCACAGCCATCGGATCGCCCTTACCTTTCCATGCCACACCAGCAATGTCTAAGTGAGCCCATTTTGTGTCACCAATAAATCTTTTTAAGAATTGCGCCGCAGTTGTGCTTCCAGCACCTCTGCCGCTTCCAACATTTTTCATATCAGCAATATCAGAATTGATCATATCATCATATTCTTCACCCAAAGGCATTCTCCAAACTGTTTCTGCCGTAGCTTTACCAGCTGCCTCAATTTTTTTGGATAAATCATCATCATTACTAAACATACCAGCATGAACATCTGACAAAGCAACAATGATTGCACCTGTAAGAGTTGCCAAATCAATGATAAATTTCGGTTTGAATTTTGTGTTTGTGTAATGCAAAGCATCCGACAATACCAATCTCCCTTCAGCGTCAGTATTTACAATTTCAATAGTTTGACCCGACATTGATTTCACAACATCTCCTGGTCTTTGCGCCGAACCAGATGGCATATTTTCTACCAAACCAATCACACCAACTGCATTCACTTTTGCTTTTCTTTGAGCAAGCAAACGAAGTAATCCAACTACTACAGCAGAGCCCGCCATATCAGTTTTCATATCTTCCATATTTTGCGCTGGCTTGATCGAAATTCCACCAGTGTCAAAAGTCACACCTTTACCAACAAAGGCTATTGGCTGATCTTTTGGATTTTTCGCACCATTATATTTCAAAACCACCAAACGAGATTCTTTCACACTGCCCTGTCCAACACCAATTAGCGCATTCATTCCAAGTTTTCTCATTTCAGCAATTCCTAGAACCTGCACTTCCAAACCGTCTTTTTTAAAGGTTTTGCAAATTTCTGCGTAGCTTTCAGGATTCAAAATATTGCAAGGTTCAGAAACTAAATCTCTAACCAAGAAAATATTATCGGCTATCACTTCCAAATCAGCGAAGGTTTTTTTAGCTTTTGCAGCATCGCTTACAGCGAAAGTTAAAGATGAAACTTTCAGCTCTTTATTTTTCTTTTTATCTTCAAAATATTTGTTAAATCTGTAAGATTGTAAAAGTGATCCAAAGGCGATGTTGCAAGTGTTTTGAACATCTGAAGAGTTATTTTTTATCACACCTTTTTCATCTAATTCGCAGTCAAAAAAGATCGTCGCATCTTTAATTTTTGAGCCATTTAAAAAAGCGATAATGCGTGAACCAATTTTTTGCAAAGCTAATTCATCAATTTTTTTATCAGCTCCCGCACCTACAACCAAAAACATTTGATCATTTGCCGAAACTAAATGAGTTTGACTGCTTTTGCCGGTAAAATCGAAATTTTCTTTGGCAAATTTTACTAATTTTAATTTAGATTTTTTAGCCTGCTCTTCATTGAAAACAATCACTGGTAGCGAGTTTTTAAGAGCAGAAAGAGTAGAGACTTTGGCGAAATTTATTTTCATTTGTTGAAAATGCTTGAATTGATAGGGAGGACTTCTAGTCAAATTAGGATTGATTAGTCAAAAACTCTATCAAAAAGTTTTAAAATTTTCTGGCGATTTTTTTCTAGCAACAAAACTAGTGTTTCTTTTTCCAAATTCAGCAGCGCGATAATTGAGGTAAAGTCTCTAAATCCAGAACCAGCAAAGATTTGATATTTTTTCAAATCAGCAATTTGCAAATAGCTGATCACGAAAATTACGCGGAAAAAAATTACTGCGAAATTTTCTTCTATAAGCTTATCATCAAATTCTATTTTTTGCGTCAAAACCAAAGTTTTATTTTCGATAATTTCTGAAAATTTTCTTTGCTTAATATTCTCTTCTAAAATTTCCAAATTATCGAAAAATTCCATATAAAATTTCTCAATATTTTTTTCATTTAATTTAAAAATTTCTCCCCAAATTTCTGGATCAGAATCATCTAAACGAAAAGCGGTTTTGAAAAATTCATCTGTCACTTCTTTAAGCGAAATTTCCAAAGTTAAAAATGACAGAAACTGCGGTAAATGTGACACCAAGGCATAAATTTCATTATGTTTTTTGGCTTCCAAGTTTTCAGAAATTCCATCAAATTTCTTCACCATTTCTTCAATTTTTTTCAAACTAGATGGGTTAGTGTTTTCTGGACAAATAATAAATTTTTTACCAAAAAATAAATCGTCAGAAGAATTTTCAAATCCAGTTTTTTCTGACCCAGCAATTGGATGACAAGGAATGAAATTTGCCTGTAAATTTTGCGGCAAAATTTTGCTCTTTATTTCGATTTCTTTTACCGAACCTAAATCGATCAAAATTGCTTGATCAGAAATTTTACCAGAAATTTTTCTGATAATATCTTTGTAAGTTAAAAGGGGAGACGCCAAAACTATCAAATCGAAACTGGATAAATCACCATCCAAAGAAATAGATTCCTCAATAATATTAGTCGCTTTGGCAAGACCGGTAGATTCTGGATTTAAATCAAAAGCCCAAATCTCTTTGGCGATATTATATTTTTTGCAAGTTTTAGCGAATGAGCCGCCAATAAGACCAAGGCCAATTACTAAAATTTTATTGAAATTTTCTGTCGACAAGCTGTTTTTCCAGTTGATTGTTGTTTGTGAAGATTTTTAATTCTTACCTATTGAAAGTTTCTATCAAGAAATTAAAACTCAGTCTATCTATATATATTAGATCTAAACAAAACTTATCATTTTTGAAACCTTCTAGCTTAAGATATTAAAATAGCAGGAACTATATTTAGTAATATGAAAAAAATAATTTTAATTCTATCGTTTTTCACTTTAATTTCTGCTTGCTCTTCTTCTAAAACAATAGATATTAAAAGCCCTTGTGTTTCGAACGAAGACGGCCCTTGTGGACCTAAAAAGGCAATTAATGATTGGTGGATAAAAAATTCTAAAGGCTCTAAAACTAATCTAGTCAATTCTTAAATTATTCAAAAGCAAATATGTCTGAAACACAAAAAAGTTTTGCCGAAAGATATGCTAGTAAAAAGGGCTCTTTTACTTCACAAAACTTACAGAATGCTGAGCCTGAGGCGGCTGCAAAGAGTGAAAACTCTAGCACTGAATCAACTCAAAGTTCTATTTTACAAAACAAAAAAAACCTTAAACCAATCGATCCTCAGAAAAAAATGCAAGCTGAACTTATTTATCTCGTCAAGGGAGTTGATGCCGGCCGTAACGCTTGGTATTATGTTTTGGTAGAACGCTTAAAAGTTCAATTATTTTTAAAAGCCTTAAATGATGAAATTATTCATCTAGAAAATTATGGCAAAATTCTATTTTCAGCCTATGGCGACGAACCACCTGAAGATATTACCAACAGCTTAAAAGACGAATATGGAATTGTTTAAGTAATTACTTGGTAATTTTTTGAAATTCGCATCAAATTATGAAGAGTAAATCTGGCTTAAAAATGAAGCCAGATTTACTCTCTCATAAAGACTTATCCTTTTATCTTTCGATCCAATTTTATAATTAATCTTATTTATAAAATTTTACTCCTCCAAATTCTTTCAAGTTGGGGTAAAGATCTCATACACTTAATTTGTCAGCCTTAGTATTGATCCATCTTTGGCAATTTATCGGATTAGCATTTTGCACCGCTCTAAAATACTTAAATTTCTCATGAAAAATCTTGTCAAAATTTCCGTTGTTGTAGTGATATCAACTGCGATTGGCTTTTTTTCTGCCATCTCTTTTTCTCAAATTGAAATTAAGCCAATTAAAATTAATGACGGATCTTCTGATAAAGATCAGAAAGAATTTCTCAAAGATGTCATTTCCCGCGTAAAAAAAGATTATGTTGAAGAAAAAACAGATCGTCAATTAGCCGAAGCTGCAGCCAACGGTCTTTTATCATCTCTTGATCCACACTCATCTTATCTTAACGAAGATGCTTTGAAAGAAATGCAAGTGCAAACCAAAGGTGAATTTGGCGGACTTGGCATTGAAATCACCTTAGAATATCAAGTGGTGAAAGTTATTTCAGCAATTGAAGATACTCCAGCCTTTGCTGCTGGCATTAAATCTGGCGACTACATTACCAAAATTGAAGATAAAAGCGCGATTGGACTATCTTTGGAAGAAGTGGTGAAAAAATTACGCGGCAAACCTGGAACTAAAGTTACTATTACAATTTTAAGAAAAGGTGAAAAAGAACCTTTAGTTAAAACTATCACTCGTCAAATCATTAAAGTTAAAGCAGTTAAAGCTGCTAGATTTAAAGATGTTGCTTACATCAAAATCAACACCTTCTCAGAGCAAGCTAATTCAGGTCTGACCGCTGAATTGAAAAAACTTAAATCTCAAATCGGTGAAAAAAATCTTAAAGGATTAGTTCTAGATTTACGAAATAATCCAGGTGGATTGCTTGATCAAGCTGTGGAAGTTAGCGATACTTTCTTAAATAAAGGCCAAACTATCGTTTCAATTAACGGTCGTAATAAAGAAGAAACTAAATATTTTAAAGATGAAGCTGACGAATCTTTAATTCCTAATATTCCGATTGTGATTTTGATTAATGAAGGTTCAGCATCAGCTTCAGAAATTGTAGCTGGAGCTTTACAAGACAATAACCGCGCCGTGATTATGGGTATGAAATCTTTTGGAAAAGGTTCTGTGCAAACTGTAATTCCTCTAGATAAAAATAATGGCGCTATTCGCTTAACTACTTCTCTTTATTACACTCCAAGCGACAAATCAATTCAAGCTCACGGCATTGAACCAGATATTATTGTGAATGAAGCTAAGATTGAAAAAACTACAAATAATAATCTTCGCGATTCAGAAGCTGACTTGAAAGGTCACATTGAAGTGCAAGTTCAAAAGGCAATTTCTGATTCTAAAAAAAATCAAATTGATGATGATAATTCAGATATTTACGACAAGGATTATCAATTAGCTCGTGCTATTGACCTGCTTCGTGGCATCAATATTTACAAACATTCGACCAGAAAAATAGCAACCGAATTTAAATAATGATAAGAAGATCGCTTTTAAAAACTTGGGTGCCAGCTTTAGCGGGAATTTTGACTATCTTCACATTTTATTTTGCTGAATCTAAAGCTGCTGGAATTGCCCAACAAAACCCCCAGCAAAATTACAGCAACTTCGTCATCGCCCGAGTTAACAGCAAAGTTATCACTTATTTAGAATTGATGGATCGCTATCAATTCGTTCTCTTCGCCTCAAAAATTAACGCCAAATCAATTCAAGATAGGAAAATTATTCTTAATCAAATCATGGATAAAATGATTGATGAAGAATTGATTAGACAAGAAGCCGCCAATTTAAAAATTGAAGCCACAGCAGATGAAATTCAAGGAACTATTGATGATGTAGCTGCGCAGCAAAGAAAAAATGCCACACAATTTAAACTAGCTTTAGCCCAAAAAAATATCTCGGTTACTAATTATGTCAGACAAGTTGAGGCTGATATATTATGGTCAAAACTGATCTCTGAAATGTTGCGTCCCAAAATAAAAATTACTGACGCCGAAATTCAGGAATTTTTTGAGCAGCAAAAATTTAATACAAATATTTCCAAACTTTTCATTGCGGAAATTTTTATTCCTAAAGCAGAAAAAGCTGGGGAAATTTCTACAAAATTAGTTTCTGAATTAAGAAATGGCGCCGATTTTCGTAGCATCGTTAAACAATTTTCTCGCGATAGTTTATCGGTAGAAAATAATGGCGAAATTGGTTGGGTTTCGCAAAAAGATTTGGATAAAAAAATCTATGATGAAGTTTCTAAATTAAAAAAAGGCGAATATTCCAACCCTGTTCTTTTAGCCGATGGCTATTATATTTACAAGCTGATCAATACTAAATTTGAAACCAAAATTGAAGATCAAGATTTGAATGTGGCGCGAAATAATATTTTTATAAAAAAATTACAAAATTTAGCGCGTGGTTATTTAATGGATTTGAAGAAAAAATCTTTTGTAGAAGTTGATAGAGAAAAAATAGGATTATAAAAATTATTTTACAGACGACCAAGCACAAAATAAATAAAGCAACCATGTATAAAAAAATCTTAGCAATTTTATTAATTTCTTTTTTAGCAAATTGCTCAACCCCAAATTGGTATAAACCCTACGGCTATACAATGTTTAAGCAGATGCCTAAAGGCGGCACACCGGGTTATAATTTGGGCTGGATTCACGGTTGTCAGTCTGGTCTTGGAAGTCAGTTTGCCGGTGCAATTTATCACACTTATTACACTTGGAGTCGCGACCCAGATATTACTTCTGTGAACCCTGATATTCCAAAAATCAGAGCGCGTTATAAAAAAGAATTAAAAGGTATTGATTGGAATAACCCAGCCGACATTCAAAAGAATTTTAGTGACTATAACACAATTTTTTGGGGCTCTCACTCATTTTGTCGTCACTCAATTTTGGGTATTCTACAAACTGCAGCCATGACCCCAACTCTTCCTGGACAAGAGAGATTTACCCCTGGTGCGCATAGCATTAGCAATGTTTGGAAAATTAATGGTAAAGGTGATACGCGACTTGGCGCGGGTGATACTAGTTTATGGTAAATTTAAGTTTGATTTTTGCTTAAATATTTCTAGATTGGCGCTCTTTGAATATCATCCCCTCACGAAATAAATATCCTTACATCAATCAGGATAGCAATTTTAACAAAATCTTTAATCAAGCATGTTACTTAAAGCAGCAGTATTTTTGCCACTTATTGGCTTTTTAATTGGTGGAATTTTTTCACGCATTTTGCCGAAAAATTTGGCTGATAAAATATCTCAAATCAGCACCACTTCTTTACTGATTATTTCCGCTCTTTGTTCATTAAAAATCTTCTGCGATGTTGCCGCTGAAGGTAACAATGCTAGTCATGTTGTAACTTTATTTAGCTGGATTTCTTCTGGAGATTTCACTGCCAATTGGTCTTTAAAACTTGATCAACTTACCGCAATTATGCTGGTTGTAGTGACTGTAGTTTCAAGCTTGGTGCATGTTTATTCTAACGGATATATGCATGAAGATAAATCTCTAGCTCGCTTCATGTCTTACCTTTCGCTCTTTACTTTTTTCATGTTAGTTTTAGTTACTGCGGACAACTTCTTACAACTTTTCGTAGGTTGGGAAGGTGTTGGTTTAGCTTCTTATTTACTAATCGGATTTTGGTTTAAAAAGCCTTCTGCTAATGCCGCAGCTATTAAAGCATTTGTGGCCAACCGCGTTGGTGATTTTGGTTTAATCATCGCGATTGCGCTTATTTACATCACTTTTGGCACTGTTGAATATGCAAAAGTTTTTGCTGATGTGACCAATCATTTAAGCGATACTTTTAAACTTTTTGGCACCGAATTTAGAAGTTTAGATGCAATTTGCATCTTACTCTTCGTTGGTGCTATGGGTAAATCAGCGCAAATTGGTTTACATGTTTGGTTGGCTGACGCGATGGAAGGTCCAACTCCAGTTTCGGCTTTAATTCACGCCGCCACAATGGTTACTGCGGGTGTATTTTTAGTTGCCAGATGTTCGCCAATTTTTGAATATTCTGAAACTGCATTAATGATGGTTACCATTGTTGGAGCTTCTACCGCAATATTTGCCGCTACAATTGCCATCACTCAAAATGACATTAAGAAAATTATCGCTTATTCAACTTGTAGTCAGCTTGGTTACATGTTTTTTGCTTGTGGCGTTTCGGCTTATTCAGCAGCAATTTTCCACTTAGCAACTCACGCTTTCTTCAAAGCATTGTTATTCCTTGGCGCGGGCAGCGTAATTCACGCTATGCATCACGAACAAGATATTCAGAAAATGGGAGGGATTTGGAAAAAAATTCCTTACACTTACGCCGCAATGTGGATCGGATCTCTTGCTTTGGCTGGCTTCCCACCATTTGCTGGTTACTTCTCAAAAGATGTAATTTTAGAAGCAGCTTTCATGTCTCAAAGTCAATTTGGTAAATTGGCTTATTGGCTTGGAATTAGCGCCGCTTTCTTAACGGCCTTTTATTCTTGGCGTTTATTATTTTTAACTTTCCATGGCAAAACTCGCGCTGATCACCACACTTTTGATCATGCTCACGAGTCACCAATGTCAATGATGATTCCTCTTGCGATCCTTTCTTTAGGATCAATTTTAGTAGGCTTTATCGGCGCTAATTTACTTCACATGGTTTCTGCTGAAGAAAACTTTTTCGGCAAAGCAATTTTTATGTTGGAAGAAAATGCTCATCTTTTAGAAGAAATTCATCACGCACCAACTTTGGTTAAAATTTCTCCATTAATTGTGGGCGTGGTAGCAATTTTCTTGGCTTATATTTTCTATTTAGTGAAAACAGATATTCCAGCAAAAATGGCTAAAGCCTTTCAACCACTTTATAAATTGTCACTTAACAAGTGGTATTTTGACGAAATTTATGAAGCTGCTTTGGTTAAACCAACCAAAAAACTTGGCGATTTTCTATGGAGATTCTTTGATATTAAGGTTATTGACGGATTTGGTCCAAATGGAGTTGCTGCTTTATGTAAGAAGGCTGCAGGACAAATTAGTAAATTACAAACTGGTTACATTTATCATTATGCTTTTTCTATCGTTTTAGGGTTAATCATTGTGATATTTTTCCTTATCAGCTCGTTCAAACAATTAATGATTTTTTAATAAGCGGATTAAATGGACCAAAGAAAATTACGCGATTGTTTCGGACTCTTCGCTACGGGAGTAATTATTGCTTGCGCTCGCAGAAATAATTTTCTTGCTGAAAAATTTTTCAATAACAATTTATTTGATGGCAAAAAGCTTGGCGACAGATTGTTAAATAATAAAATTTTTGGTAAAAAACTTGCCGAAATTTTTACTGATGAATTTTTTGGAATGACCATTAATTCTTTTTCATCAGTTTCTCTTCAACCACCGCTCATCTCATTTTGCATCGATAACAAATCTTCAAATCTCAGCCTCTTTAAAAAAAATCACTACTTCTCTCTTAATATTTTAGGTGAAAATCAAAAAGATTTGGCCAGCGGTTTTGCTAAGCCTAGAAACAGTGATAAATGGCAAATTGAAAATTACACTTTCGGCAAATTCGGCAATCCTATTTTCGATAATTCAATCGGATTTCTTGAATGTAAGAAGCATAAAATAATCAAGGTTGGTGATCATCACATGGTTATTGGCGAAGTGGTTGATTGTGGTAAAATTAGCAATGCTGGGCCGCTGATTTATAATAAGGCGAAATTTTCTTTGTTGAAATAATTTACTTATGAGATCTCTCGCTTACGCTCGAGATGACAGTGGAATGAAACTCAGATAAAAGTTTTTGATGAACAGCGTGAACCTCACCAAAAAACTCCTCAAAATTTTCAATCAAGAAAAAAAACTAATCTGGCTTTGGATGCCGATTTTTTTTGCCTGTGGAATAATTTTTTTCTTTGAATTTTTTAATTCCGATGCAAATGAAATATTTCTCGCCTCTTGTCTTCTCTTAATCTCCGCTCTGCTTTTTTATTTTGACAGATTTTCTTACCGATCCTTTATTTATATAGTTTCTGGCCTAATGCTTCTGGGATTTATTTGGGCGTTTTTTTACCAGAAATTTTTTGTAATGGATTATCAATTAACTGGAAAAGTTTATGCTGATGTAAAAGGAAAAGTTACGGATATTAAAGAATTTTCTAATCCTATTAATGGTCACGGTGGCATAAATCTAGTGATTTCAGATCCTATTCTCTACAAATCACAATTTGTTAAGAAGGAAATAAAAAATAGCAAAAAGACGAAAAAACAGGTAAAAAAACCTAAGAAGAAATCTGCCAAAAAAACTAGCAGAAAACCCTCTAAAAAGTTTCTGAAATTGGCTGCGGATTGTGGCGAAGACTCATTTTGTTTGAAGAATTTAGAAGCAAAATATGCGGCGCAAAAGGCGGCACGAAAATTAAAAAAAGAACAGAAAAAACTAGCAAAAACTTCATGGGAAATTTCAGAAGAAATTCCTGAGAAAAAGATGACCAAAAAATTTCTCAAATTATTTTCTGAATGCGGCGAAGATGAAGCTTGTAAAAATGAAGTAAAAAAATCTTTTGAAGAACATGAAGAGGCCAAGAAATTGCGTCGCGAAGAAAGAAAAAAAGAGAGAAAAGAAGCTTCACAAAAAAACTTAGAAAATTCTGCAATTTGTAACGAGGAGAATCCTTGTCCTGAAACATTACAAAGCAATTCTAAACAAGTTAAAAAACAGCCAAAAAAAGCTCAAAATAAACCAAACAAAATCACTGAAAAACAAATCGAGAAAAACTTCTTAAACCTTCCCGATTACCAAGAAATTGACCGCGAATTTTTGGATATTAGCAAAAATTACCAAACAGTTTTTTGGCAGAAAAAAGGTGATTACCAAATTTTTCCAAACCCACCGAAAAAAATTTCCATCTTGTCTTATTCAACTATTCCTAACTTAAAAATTGGCGACATTATCTTCTTGCGCACCGCAATTGGGCCGCCGCAGCAAAGAGAATTTCTCCACGAATTTGATTATGCTTTGAACGCTCAGTCAAAAAGAATTGGCGGCTTTGGACATGCGATGTCGAAAGGAATAATTTTGCAAAAATCTCAAACTTCTGTTTCTCTGGCTTCTTCCTTCGAAGATTTTATCGGAAATTTACGCAAAAAAATTGAAAGCAAAATCACTTCGCAAATTTCTGGTGACGAAGGCGCAATTGCCGCAGCTTTGATGATGGGAAGTCAGAATTTAATTTCTAAAGATAGAATGCTTGAAATTAGAAATTCTGGCCTCGCCCATTTGCTTTCAATTTCGGGCCTGCATATGGCAATTGCGGCAGCAATATTTTTCACCCTCACCCGCTTTTTATTGTCGCGCAGCGAATATTTAACTTTGCATTTTAACATCAAAAAAATCGCAGCTTTTGCGGCCATTTTTAGCGCTTATTTTTATCTGGAACTTGCAGCTTCTCCTGTGCCTGCCGTTCGCTCTTTTGTTATTGTGGCTCTAGTGCTGCTAGCCGTAATGATTGATCGCAAAACTGATGCTAAAAGATGTATTGCTTTGGCAGCTTTTGGCCTGCTGATTTTTAATCCTTACAATATTTTTTCGATCAGCTTTCAGCTTTCTTTCGCGGCCATTTTGTCGTTGGCTTGCTTCCACGAATTTTTCTTAAAAGCTAAACCAAAATTTAAACAAGATTCTGCTTTCCAAAAATTTCTCTGGTATTTTTTAGAAATCGCTTTCGCCTCTGTGGTTGTGCAAATTGCCACCATGCCATTTTTAATTTACCATTTTCGCAACTTCTCCACTTATGGCCTTGTGTCAAATATGCTCGCGATTCCGCTGACCACTTTTGTCACCATGCCTTTAGGATTTTTGGCAGTTTTTTTAATGCCTTTGGGTTTGGAAAAATTGCCGTTACAGGCGATGGGACTTTCAATTTCTTGGGTTATAGACATTGCACGCCTTGTCAGCAATTTGGATTATTCTTATTTTACCACACCGCAAATGCCAAAATTTGCTTTCGCTTTTGCCAGTTTTGGTTGGCTGATTTTATGCTTGATGAATTCGAAAGTAAGATGGTTTGGAGGCCTGATTTTGCCTGTTTCATTTATTTCATTGTGCTTCGTAAAACAGCCCTATTTATTATTTGACGGACAACAAAAATTCTTCGCAATTTATGATGAAAAAGATGGCTTAGTTTTTTCTGAAAAAATGCGAGCTTCTAAAAAGCGCGATTTGTGGATGCAGGAAATGAACGAAACTCAGTTTAAATATTTTGGGGAATTTTCTGATGAGTGGCGCACGCAGAAAGGAATAAAATGTGACGAGAGAAAATGTAAAATTATAAAAGAAAATCAGAAGATTTTAGTGATTTTAAAACGAAATAAATTGTCAGAAATTTGTTCAGAAAATTATGATGTAATTGTGAATTTGACCTCTAAATATAAGCTTCCAGAGTGTTTTTCAGAAAATGCAATTAAGATTGATAATTTAGCTTTTTATCAAAAAGCTGGACATTTTTTATATTTTGAAGAAGAAAAATCAGACAGCAAAAAGACTGAAGAGAAAATAAGAATTGAAACTGCTAGAGAAATTTAAACTAGAGACTTGAAGAAAGATGGTGACCCCTACGGAATTCGAATCCGTATTGCCACCGTGAAAGGGTGGCGTCCTAACCGTTAGACGAAGGGGCCAAAGAAAATAAAGCTTGGGAGTGTTTGAACTAGCTATTTGTAAATATAGGGAAGAGCAAAACGAGCGGCGCATCCTAGGAATTGCTTTTAAAAAGGCAAGTGATTCTTCTTATAGAAATTTAGTGAACTCAGAAGTTAATATTTTTAAATCGATAATTACTTCAAAATCTCTTAATCACCCGTCTCAAATGCTATGGCATTTGATCAACTCTTTTTCAAAGAGGGCTAAAAAACCTTCAAATAAACACCCAGCGTAATATCATCATTCTTCACTAGACCTAAACATTTAAAGCCAAAATCTTCGTGAAAGCCGATGGAAATTTTATTACGCAGTGGTTTGTGAACTATTCGGCAAACAATGGCCTCATAGCCTATGGTTTTAGCTTCTTCTAGCATCTTTTTTAGTAATGTTGAACCAACACCATCTTTACCAGGTAATTTAGCGATTTGGCGATAATAGAGAATTTTTTTCTTATCTTTAAAAGCGTCAATTTCAGGAAACGATAAAAACTCTTTATAGAGATTTTCATTTACTTGCTGAAGGTCGTAAGAGATTAAATATCCAACCACCCTTTCCTCTTCTTTCAAAACCAAAATCACATGTTTTTCGGTGGCAGATAAATGATTAGAAATTTCTTCTGCTGTAAAAGGGCCAACTAAAAAACCATTCGCCTCCACATTATCTTTATTAATTTCGTGAAGTTTTTTATCGGCAATAAGGTTTTTATTCAGCACTTCAATCATGCCAGCTAGATCTTCTTCTAAAGCAAATTGAGCAACCAATTTCTCGCGGTTTTCAAAGCGATTATCATTAGCAATAATATGTATGGTCATGATTTAAAATTTATCAAATTGAGTTCACTTCTGTGAGCCGCTAGAAAATGTTTATAATCTAAAAAGATCAAGAAATTTAGAAATTATTTTAGCGCAGATTTGCCAGTTTTCTTAAGAATACTATCATCTTTATTTTTACCCAGATTAGAAGATGAATTAGTCTTGGGAATGCCTGAAGGCTTAGTAACAAAGATCTCCTTCATCTCAGATATTGCCTGATACATAGGTTGATATTGTGGAACGCTTTTTGTGTCAATGCCATACATATGTTGAGGATTATTCAGCATTGAGGACATTCTTGAAATAAAAACACAGCGAGAATTTTCATCAAAAAAATGTGAATCAGCAAAACCTAAAATCTTATCCTGAATTGCTTTTTTCTGATTTTCTGGCGTCTGACTCAAATCAACTTTCATTTCTCGAAAAAGCAAATCTGCCAAATTATTTGGGGAAATAGCCTGAAGCGCAATATCTGTTTCACGCTCTCCAATATAGCTAATAGTTTGGAAGAAACATAATCTAGAAATTAATCCGCGCGCATTTGGATTAATCATAAAATCTCGTCTCGGATCAAAAGGAATAATATTTTCACGAATATATTGCGTAAAGCCGCTATTTTTCACCTTTCTTGCTTTGCCATCTTTCTCAAAAAATACTTTTTCTTCGCGGCTAATTGTCCAACGCAAAAAAGCCGGCGGCTCTTTCTGGCGATCATATAAAGAAATATCAAGTTTTCTGTCTTCATCTTTCACATTAACAGTAAAAACACTGCCGTCATTATTGGATCCGCGATAAATTTTTATCTTGCTGTCTTCAATATCAAAATGCATTTTTACAAAATTTTGAACAGCTTTGTCATTCCATTTACTCATTCCTCTTACCAAAATTTCCACATCCAAATCATTAGGAACTCTTCTGGAATTTGAAAGTTGATAAACCGCACTACCTTTTAACAAAATTCGGTGACCATCTTGCAACAATGCATTGAAACTTGGCTGTAGAAATGCTGGCAAATCAGCTGTCGATTTTATCTGCCTAGGTCCTTTCAAAAAGGCCTGAATTTCTTCTTTATCTTGCTCTAATTTTCTTACAGAAGCTGGTTTAAATTCCTCTGCATTTGCAGAAAGAAATGCAGCTTTAGCTTTAAGCTTATTTGCAGCTTCTGCTTCAGCTTCAGCTTTAAGCTTATTTGCAGCTTCTGCTTCAGCTTTAAGCTTATTTGCAGCTTTGCGCCTCCTCTCTTTTTCTGCTTTTGAAATAACTTCTACCTCTTCACCAACCTCTTCAAAATCAAGGTGCGCTGATCTTTTATTTCTCTCTATTTGATCATTCACGGCTTTTCTAAAATCCTTTATCTTTTTAGTAATATCAGATTTTTTACTAGCCTGATTCCAGGCACTAAGATAGATATCTTGTTGACTTTTTTGCAGATTAACAAATTTACTAATGACTTTTTCTTCACTTAAAAAGCTTGATATAATTTGCGGCTTTCCTGACGCAATCACATCTTTTATTTCTTCAAAAATCGTCGAAGGATCTAGGTTTTCTTGAGCAAGTAAAAATTTTATAATCTGGTTTTTATTATCATCTTTGTGCTTGATAACAAAGCTTAAAATTGATGAACCATCTCTTAGCGAAGCATTAATATCTGCTCCATTTTCAATAAGATTTTTAACTTCTTGAATTTCCCAAGAACCAATACGAGGAGGAAGATTTAATAAAATATTCTTCAATCTTTCACTAGGACTTGCTTGATCCATTGGAGAAAAATCTACAACTTCTTCACGAATGGTTTTAACTGGTTTTGGAAACCTGACTGAAGGATTAATTCCAAAAGTTGGTAATGATCCATAATAAATTGGGGTTTTGTTTTGAGCATCTAAAGCCTTGGCGTCAGCACCTTTGGCACATAAATCATCAATAATTTTCTGAACTTTGAAATAAGCAGCAAAATGTAGGGCTGTAAAATTTTGAGCAGTTTTCATATTAACATCAGCTCCAGCATCCACCAATTTCACTATCATTTTCAAAGCATCTTCCATGTTTTGCAAATGCTTAGAATAAGCTTGCGGGTTAAGTTTATTTTGAGACGCCGAATGTATGCTGGCATAAATTAACCTCAAAGTACCCTGCATTATTCTTGCAGCTATCTGATTCTCCCCCTCAACTCTTTCAGAATCTTGAGCAAGTTTTACTGATTTATCTAAATTGCTTTGAATAAAATCATCTATTTCTGCAATACGCTCTTCAGGAAAATCTCTTGCCAATTTTCTCACGCTAAAAAAAAGAGATATCCTGAAAAAGAGATTATCAATTTCATCCCGCGACCCTTCTGCAATTACATTTTCTATCATTCTAGCAACTTCTGGATTGAGCTCATGCGCCAAATCAAGAGCACTCATTTCCTTGCCATTTTTCAGATTATAATCTGCACCTTCAAACACCATAATTCGCGACACGCTCGCATCTCGAGCAAACGCCACAGCATAATGTAGCGGCGTATTTCCAAAACTATTTCTCTTGTTAATACGCGCTGAAGACTTTGATTTTTTTGCCTTCATAGCATCAATAAGCGTGATAACAAATAATGCATCACCATTTGTTACTGCCATGTGAAGTAAGTTTTGACCCGAACTATCAACAGCATCCAAATTTAATCCTCTTTGAATTAAAAATTTCAAAAATTTTAAATTACCTGCATATGCTGCCATATGACCTATCGTGACACCATTATGGATTGCCAAATTAACATCAGCTCCTTGCTCAATAAAACCTTTGGCAAGATCAAAGTGGTTTTGAATAGCAATATCTTCAGAAATTATTCCACTCTCCCGTGAATATCTTACAGAAAGATCCCGAGACTCTTCTATCGCTATCAATAATTTTTGATTTAGAAGATTTGGATCAGGTGCAGAAGTGGCTAAATCTTTAGAAGTTTTGGACATTAAATTTTAGGGAAAATTTAGGTGATTTGGTAACTTTTTGTTAGTTACTAAAGTCTTCCGGTTTCACAAGTAAAAGATTCACCAATTTTGAAATTATTGCATTGGTAAGCAATCTTGATTTATCAGGAATTTTTATTGAGCCTTCTTTAATCTCTATAAAACCTTGATTTTCTAGGATTCTCATTTTTTCAAAATCAAAAATCTCACTTAATTTTTTGCCAAAATGGCTTTGGAAAATTTCTTCATTAATTCCATCTTTCAAACGCAAGCCCATTAAAATCAACTCTTCGAGCAATTCATCTGAAGCAATTTTTTCATCTACTTGAATTCCAGCACCTGTTTCTTCAACTTTTTTTAACCAAGCCATTGGTTCGTGAATCATCATAATTGCGCGGCGAGAATTGGCAGAAAAATTTTCATCTAAATAAATTCTGGAGTGAGCTCCAGCACCAATTCCAAGATAATCACCACCTTGCCAATAAACTAAATTATGCAAGCATTGATAAGATTTTTTGGCGTAGTTGGATATTTCATAAAGCTCAAAACCATTGTCTTTCGTGATTTTGTTCGTCATCTCATAAAATTGCGCCGATAATTCTTCACTCGGCATCACAAATTCTCCGCGCTGATGTTGCGAAAAAAACTTCGTCCCTTTTTCTATCGTTAATTGATAAAGCGACAAATGTTTTGTGCCAAAACTAATCGCCATTTCAAGCTCTGTTTTCCACGCTTCCAAACTTTGCTTGGGCCTTGCATAAATTAAATCGAAGGAAAAATTATCAAAAATTTTGCTGGCGGTTTTTATGGTTTCAATTGCTTCACTAGCACTATGTTCGCGGCCTAAAAATTTTAAATCTACATCATTCAAAGCCTGAATTCCAAGCGACAAGCGGTTAATTCCGATCTTTCTAAATTCTTTAAATTTCTCTGCTTCAAATGAGGTTGGATTGGCTTCCAGCGTAATTTCGCAATCTTCATCCATTTGCCAAAGTTGGGAAATTTTTTCTAAGATTTTTTCTACTAAAAAAATTGGCATTAAAGATGGAGTTCCACCACCAAAAAAAATTGTTTTAATTTTTCTTGCATCCATTTTCGCAGCAAAAAAATCCAACTCACGCAAATATCCTTGCAAAAATCTTTCATGATCTACGCCATCTTTCACATGCGAATTAAAGTCGCAGTAAGGACATTTAGATTTACAAAATGGATAATGAATATATATCGAGAGGGATTTTTGTTGCATTTGCTTAATGAATATTCATCTTTTTTAAATGTTGATTTTGGCATTAAACAATCCGCCTTAAAACAAATCTACCTTTGATTCAACCAATAAAATCAAGCTTATGAAAATTTTTAAAATCCTGTTTTTTTCATTAATTTTATTTTCCGCAAATTTCGCCAACGCCAAAAATATCACAGTTATTGCAACTGGTGGAACCATTGCTGGAGCCGGAGAATCAGCTGTCGGATCTAAATATGCTGGAGCAAAAATTGGCATTGATCAAGTAATTAAAAGCGTGCCTAATATCACAAATTTAGCCAATATCAACGCTGAACAATTGCTGCAAATTAACAGCCAAGATATGAATAACCAAACTTGGTTACAAATTGCGCATCGAGTGAATGAACTTTTAGCGAAAAGATCTGTGGATGGCGTTGTAATTACTCACGGCACTGACACTATTGAAGAAACTGCTTATTTTTTAAACTTGGTTGTTAAAAGCCACAAACCCGTGGTGATTGTTGGTTCAATGCGCCCTTCCACTTCTTTAAGTGCTGACGGCGCTTTAAATTTATATAATGCCGTAGCCCTTGCCAGCGATGATGCTGCAGATAGAAAAGGTGTGTTGGTTTTATTAAATGACACAGTTTTTGCCGCAAGAGATGTAACCAAAGGCCACACTACAAATGTTGCAGCTTTTAGAACCACTAATTCAGGCCCAATTGGCCAAGTTCATTATGGCAAAACTGATCTTTATTACAGCCCAACTAGGCTTCACACTTCAAAAACTGTTTTTGATGTAAAGAAATTAACAAAATTACCAAAAGCTGATATCATTTATGCTTACTCTGACATGGATGCGGGCGTGGTAGATTATTCAGTAAATGCAGGCTCTAAAGCAATTATTGTGGCGGGAGTTGGTGATGGAAATGTTAATCAAGAAACTTTGAAAAAGTTAATTGAAGCTCAGAAAAAAGGTGTGTTGATTGTAAGAAGTGCTAGAGCTGGTGCCGGAATTGTTGAGCCAAATGTTGAAATTAATGACAGTGAATTAGGCTTTGTAACTGCAGATAATTTAAGCCCACAAAAAGCTAGAATTTTAGCGATTATGGCGCTGACTAAGACTAATGATGTTAAGAAGATTGGGAAGATGTTTAAGACTTATTAACTACAAACTCGTCATCCTTGGCTCGCGGAGCCGAGGATCTCTTGAGTTTAAAATTCCAAAACTCATGAGATCCTCGGCCACAAGTGGCCAAGGATGACGAATGTTTTATGCTACGAATAAATTATCTCACAATTTCATATCTTGATTTAACTTATCCCAAGAATTACTTTGATAAAAGTTATCAAATTAATTCCTCCATCTCATGCTTCAAATCGCCATCGTAGTTTTTCGTGAAATCTTAGAAATTTCCCTCATCGTCGGAATCTTAACCGCAGCAACTAAAAATATTGAAGGCCGCACTAAATGGATTTTAAGTGGCATAATTTCTGGTCTGCTTGGATCTTTAACTTTAGCATTTTTCACCGATAAAATTTCAGAAAGTTTAGACGGCATGGGCCAAGAATTTTTCAACGGCCTGATTCTTCTTTCTGCCAGCATCATGATTTCATTCACAGTTTTATGGATGCAAAAACATGCTAAGTCACTTTCAGGAGAATTAAAAAAACTCAGCAACTCAATTCGCGAAGGCAAAAAACCACTTTATGCTTTATTGCTGGTAGTTTTCTTTTCCGTGCTGCGCGAAGGCTCAGAAATCGTGCTTTTCAGCTATAGCGCTTATATTTCCGACACCAGCCTTAATGATATTATTTTAGGATTATTGATTGGAACTTTCTCGGGAACAGCAATTGGCGGCGCGCTTTATTTGGGAATTATCAAAGCTTCAGGAAAATATTTTTTCAGCGTCACCACTTGGATTTTAGTTTTCTTAGCCTCGGGAATCACCGCCTCAGGAATTGGCTTTTGGACCAATGCCGAAATTCTCCCAACCCTTGTAAATCCATTATGGAACACTTCAGAAATTTTATCTCAAGCTAGCTATTTAGGAAAATTATTACATGTGTTTCTAGGCTATATTGATCAGCCAAGCGGCATGCAAGTTTTAGCTTATTTTCTGAATTTAGGAGTTTTGGTTGTTGGTTTAAAAATTACTAAGAAGAAGTCGTAAGTTGTTATCCTTTTCAAGCATTAGCTTCAGATTTGAAGGCAATAATTTACAATTTCTTCGCAATTTCCAGCGCGCCATAACTTATTATTGAGGTTGCGCCAGCTCTTTTAAAAGCCATTAAACTTTCTAAAAAAGCCGCATCAAAATCAAAAACACCTTTGGCAGCCGCGTGTTTTAACATGGCATATTCGCCGCTAACTTGATAAGCGATGATTGGTATTGCGAAATTTTGGGCGGCTTGCGAAATCACATCTAAGTAAGGCATTCCAGGTTTCACAATAATTAAATCTGCACCTTCTTCCACATCCAAAGCAATTTCACGCATCGCTTCATCTGTGTTTCTGAAATCCATTTGGTAAGTTTTTTTGTCTTGGGTTCCTTGGGACTTCTTTAAGTTAGACGCCGATCCAACCGCATTTCTAAAAGGCCCATAAAAACTTGAAGCATATTTGGCCGAATAACTCATTATCGCCACATCCACAAATCCCGCATCATCTAAAGCATCGCGAATCACCGCAACTCTTCCATCCATCATGTCGGAAGGCGCCACAATATCGCAGCCCGCTTCAGCTTGGGCTAAAGCCTGTTTGCATAAAGCGGCAATTGTGGTGTCGTTAATTACATAACCATTGTCATCGACAATTCCATCATGGCCGTGGCTAGTATAAGGGTCTAAAGCTACATCACAAATCACACCAATTTCTGGCACATTTTTTTTGATTTCGCGAATTGTTCGGCAGATCAAATTTTTCTCATTCCACGCTTCTTCACCTTCTAAAGTTTTTAAGCTTTGATCAATTGCTGGAAACAACATGATAGCATGAATTCCAAGGTCTCTCGCCTCTTTAGCTTTTTTCACAATCAGATCAATTGACAAGCGCGAAGCATCGGGAAGATGCTCAATCTTTTCCTCGATTTTTTTGCCTTCAATTACAAAAAGTGGCAAAATTAAGTCGCTAGCTTTCACCGAATTTTGCGCAACCATTTCACGCATCCAAGTCGATTTTCTAAGTCTTCTCAAACGAGTTGTCGGAAAAGAGCCAGCAGAAAAATTTTTCATGTTTTTTTGAATTTATTTAATTAAGAATCATTCGTGCATCATTCTAATATTACTGCATATTATTCCGTCTCTCCATGTCATTCCAGCTTTCGCGCGAATGAAAGACATGCAGATCGTGATTCACTAAAAAATTTATTACTATCACCCTAGCCTTATGAAAAATATTCTGGAAGAAATTTATCAGCATAAATTAATCGAAGTGCGTAATAAAAAAAAGTCGATGAGCCTGCAAGAAATCTGCTCGCAACTAAAATGCTCTGAAAAAAAATCTCGGGATTTTTTCGCCGCCCTAAAAGCAAAAGACGATAATGACGACACCGCTTTGATTTGCGAAATCAAAAAAGCCTCACCTTCACGCGGGCTTATCAGAGAAGATTTTGACGCGGTTGAAATTGCCAAAATTTATGAAGAATCTGGTGCCACTTGCCTGTCAATTTTAACTGATGAGAAATATTTTTTAGGTTCAGACGAATATCTCGCCAAAGTGCGTCAAAACTGCGATTTACCGCTTTTGCGCAAAGAATTTATTGTAGACCCTTACCAAATTTACGAAGCAAAATTACTGGGTGCAGATTGCATTTTACTAATCATGGCCATGCTTGATGATGCCAAATTAAATGAACTTGAAGATTGTGCTTTAGGCCTTGGCTTGTCTGTGTTGATCGAGGTTCACAATGAAGAAGAATTACAGCGCGCTTTAAAGATGAAAAGCAAACTTATCGGAATCAATAATCGTGATTTAAAAACTCTGAAAGTTGATCTACAAACTTCGCTAAACTTGGCAGATTTAGTTCCTGAAACTCATGTCTTGGTTGGCGAAAGCGGCATTAAAGATATTGCAGATATTTTGCTTTTAAAAGAAGCGGGAATTAACTGTTTCTTGATTGGCGAACATTTCATGAGCCAAAAAAATATCGCAGCCGCCGTGAAGGCTTTTTTAGATTGATTTGATAAACCTTGTCAGCATTACACAATTAATTTTTTCGCCGCTTGAACAAGAAGTATTAGTAATCTAAACTCCTCGCTTTAAAGAAAAGCAATCCTCAAAAACACAATGTTTAAAATCGCAATTATTGGCAGGCCTAATGTTGGCAAATCTACTCTTTTTAATAAATTAGTTGGTAAGCATTACGCCATCACAGACAACACACCGGGTGTTACTCGTGACCGCAAAGAATCTCCAGCAAACCTTGGGCCACTTAAGTTTTTGGCCATCGACACTGCAGGTTTAGAAGATGAAGTTGATGATAAATCTTTAGAAAAAAGAATGTTCGAACAAACTCAAATGGCCGTTATGGATGCTGACCTATGTTTATTTGTGGTTGATGGAAAAGAAGGTGTGACCGCGAAAGACAAAGCTTTGGCCGATTTAATGCGCAAAAAAGGCAAAAAAACTCTTCTAGTTGTAAATAAATTTGAAGGAAAAGACGAAGAAATTTTAGGCAAAGAATTTTATCGTTTAGGCTTTGGAGATCCTGTTGCAATCTCGGCCGAGCACCGCGAAGGATTCAGCGAATTATATGAAAGAATTGCACCAGCTTTCGAAGAATATGAAGCAACTTTTGGTGAACTTGAAATTGATAAAAAAGACGAAAAGGCTCTTTTACAAATTGCCATTGTGGGCCGCCCAAATGCTGGAAAATCAACTTTCTTAAATAAAATTTTAGGCGAAGACAGAATGATCACCGGCCCAGAAGCCGGAATTACGCGCGATGCTATTGCCATTGATCACGAATTTACTTACACGCCGCTACTTCGTGAAGATGCCAAAACTCGCACTTCTTCAGAAGAAAAACCTGAACAAATAATTCAAAAAATTCGTTTCATCGACACTGCTGGAATTAGAAAAAAAGCCAATATAACCGGCAAGTTAGAACAATTTTCAGCTGATGACAGTTTCCGCGCTATTAATTTTGCTCAAGTTGTAATCTTGTTAATTGACGCAAATTCTTTGCTTGATCATCAAGATGTGGCACTCGCCGGACAGATTCTGCAAGAAGGTCGCGGACTAGTTTTTGCCATCAATAAAATCGACACAATTAAAGGCGACAAAGAAGTTTTCTTGCGAGATGTGCGAACCAGAATTCAAAATTTATTCAGAGAAGTTCACGGCGCGCCAATCGTTGGAATATCAGCAAAAACTGGTTATAATGTGCAAAAAACTTTGGAATATGCGCTGAAAGTTTATGACCAATGGCAAACTTATTTGCCAACTTCCAAACTTCATGATTGGTTGAAAATGGTGGAAAAATCTCATCCACCAAAATTGATTAAGGGACGCGAAACTAAGTTAAAATATATCACACAGATTAAAAGACGCCCCCCTTCTTTTGCCGTTTTCACCAACCACGCCAAAGGTGTGGACACTTCTTATCAAAGATATTTGGTAAATGCTTTGCGTGAAAGTTTTGATCTAAACTTAACGCCAATCAGATTAGTTGTGCGCAAAAGTGATAATCCTTTTGCTGGGCGAACTGTAAAAACTTTCTCAAAAGTAACTCACACAAAAAAGAAAAAATGATCCAAAAAACTCCTGAAAAAATTAACGAAAAAACTAGTGAAAAAAAGCTAGAAAAATTGCAAAAAGTTGATTGCAAAAAAATCTTTGGCTTTGCCTGCGACTTTGATGTTTATGGCTTTGAACAAAATAGTAAATTTGTTCCACAAATAGATCACTCTTACATTTTTGATCCAAAAACTTCTTTGGCAATTTTAGCGGGATTTTCTTTCAATCAGCGCGTTTTAATTCAAGGAATGCATGGCACAGGAAAATCAACTCACATTGAACAAATAGCCGCGCGCCTTAACTGGCCTTGCGTGAGAATTAATTTTGATTCGCAAATTACCCGCCTAGATTTGGTTGGAAAAGATGTGATAAAATTAAAAAATGACAAACAAATTACTGAATTTAAAGAAGGAATTATTCCTTTCGCAGTGCGTCACAACATCGCTTTGGTGCTGGATGAATATGATGCCATTAAAACTGATGTGTCTTTTGTAATTCATCGTTTGCTTGAAAATGAAGGTAAATTTGCGCTTCTTGAAGAAAATCAAGTGATCACGCCGAATCTACATTTCCGCTTGTTCGCAACCTCTAACACTTTGGGCGCGGGAGATGATTTAGGAATTTATCATGGCACAAATTTGATCAATCAAGCTCAAATGGATCGCTGGAATATTGTTGCGTCACTGAATTATTTGAATGACCAGCAAGAGTTAGAAATTATCCTGAAAAAATTACCTTTTCTAAATTCTAAACTTCACCAACAAACCGCCAAAATGATGGTGCGCTTGGCTAATTTAACTCGTGAAGCTTTTAAAAATGGCGATATTTCTACTTTAATTTCGCTTAGAACTTTGCTTTCTTGGGGCAAGAATATTGAAATTTTTGGCTCGGTGAAAACAGCTTTTATTTTGAGCTTTGCTAACAAAGTTATTGAAGATGAGAAGTCGGTTATTAGAGAATTTTATCAGAGAGTTTTTGGGGAAGAGATTTAGTTACAACTATTGTTTCTAATGGTTTTTAAGCTGGGTTACAAACCTCGTCCTTCGTAAATAATCTTTAGTTGTCGCCCTCCTTTTCAAGGAGGGGCTTTAATCCCAGTCCACTGGAATTAGAACCCTAAACCATGGCCACCAACATCATGATGTTGTCTCTCCCTTAATATTCTCTCAGATAAACTTGGTCTTTGTTGCAGCGAATCTTTCACCACTTCTTTTGCCTGCTCTTTAGATTCAACGCTGAAGGAATTGCCATCTTTCACAATTTCACAATCAATTCCCAAAGCCTTATATTGATATGCAACTTTGCCCGCAAATTCTCGGGCTTTTTCTTCTTTTTCAAAAAATAACTCAGCTTCTTCTTGGCGTTGCTGCTCTCTTTTTGCTTCAATTTCATCCGCATCTTTTTCTTCTTCAGCAATTAATTGTGCCAGAGCTTCTTCCACTTCAATCACCTCTTTCTGCGCCTTTAAGGCTGTAACCTGCGCATCAATATCTTCCATAGTATTATTTTCATCTTCCGAACCGCTATCAGAATCTTCATTGGCGCTTAAACGCCTTTTGGCAAGCTCTTGTAGCTTTTGGTCAAAACTTTTAATTGTAACTTTAAAGCCGCCAAGGCAAGCTTTGTCAATATTTCCTACAGATTTACCAACTGATATTTCGGCGCTAGAAAGATTATTCTTTTTAAAAGCATCTTGAAAATCTTTCATAACTTCTTGTCGTTCTTGCGCAAAGCCAAACATTCCAATTTGCTCATCATCTTTCGACATTAATGGTGGCTTTTCTTTTGCTGTAGAAGACATGCCAATAGAACCATCATCCTTAAATCCACCTTTCATTTCTCTTAAAATATCTTTAAAAGATTCTCCCATAAGACTAGGAATTGAAGCTGCTTTAACAGATCTATCATCTTCTAAAGCCTCTTTAGAAACATCTGTAGAAATTGTGCTTTTAGGAGGTAAAGCTTGTGACATAATTTTTACTTAGAAAAATTTTTGATTTGGAAAAATTGGAAATGAAAAGAAAGTCTAGTCTAAAAATTAACCTTATAAATCTTCGTGAGACATTCCCCCTTTCTTTTGTTGACCAGCCAAACTACTTGCATTAACTGAACTTTCCTCTACCTGCATATCCTCTAGATTAAGAACTCCACCACTCACTGCTTCATGGGCTAATCTCTGAGCCCTTTCTTGTTCTGTTTCTTCATGATCAAGATTGTCTTGTTGTTGTTTTTCTTCTGTATCTAAATCTTCTTCTAAACCTCCTAGAGCAGCAGCTAATGGTTGCACTGTCTGTTTCTCTGGTTCTTTATCTAAATCATTATCAATATCATCATGCCCCATATCCACAGTTACCTTCGCAGCTTCTGCAGCAGCCTTCTCAGCCGCAGCCACTTTAGCAGCTTCTTTATTAGCCTCGATTAACTCTTTTAAAGCGGCCAAATCTTCTTTCGACATATTAAAAATATCCTTCCCCGCACATTCTTTAGGTGTGGTCAGCTTATATCCGCCACCTTCTTTTTGCGTCATCTTGCAATCAATACCAAGGCCTTCACAGGCTTTTTGATAATTTTCACAAAATTGCTTAGCCGCATCTGGGCTTTCAAATTCAATATTTTTTGGCTTCACACCATCTTTTTCTTCACCATCTTTAATTTTACCTTCGCTTTCCAGATTTTTTAAAGCTGCTGAAGTTCTTTCTTTGGCAATCTCCGCCACCATTGCCTTCATCTCTGCAATTTTAACAGCTTTAGCCTCTAACTCCTCAACTGTATTAAGCCCCTCTGGAAGTTTAGCATTAGAAGCCTCAGCCCATTTTTCCATAAGCTCTTGCAAAGCCTGAATCTGTGGATCTTCTTGTTTTTCTTCTTCTTTTGCACCAAGGCCAAAAAGTTTCATCATCGAACCAATCATAGACCCAGACTTCTTGTTTTCTTTGCTAGCAGGCGCTTCAACTATAACTGGATTTACTGTAGTTTCATTGCTATCAAAAGTTTGATCCTTAATTTCAGGACCCTTCTTTTTTCCCACTTCTAAAGGAGTAACTTCTTCACCTTTTCCTAGTTTCTCAATATTTGCTTCCAAACCTTGAATTAAACTATCCAAATCTTTGATCGAGTCTTTCAAAGTTTTCGGCGCTTCTTTTACTTCTTCCACAGCAACATCTGCAACCTTTTCAACTTCTTTAGATTCTTTAAAAACCTCAATTCCTCTTTTATTAAACTCACCTTCAAATGCGGTTGCCAACATCCCCAATCTTTCCGCTCTATATCCAAAATTTACCGCTTTGCCATCATTAGTATCAGTAACCCATTTGCTGTCAGCACCATCTTTAGTAAGTCTTTCTTCAAGAATTTCTGGACCATCTTTTGCGTTAAAATCAACCTTAAAGCGCGTACCAGAACCCTGAATGTGATAAACACCTAGTTTCTCTCCTTTGGCTATTCCATATTCTTGATTATCGGCACCATGAGAAGTACGCCAAGAACTTAAATCTATAGTAGACCTAATAGATCCTTTTTCTGAATCTTGCTTTTTTATTGTCGCATCAAAATTTTCTTGATGACGAAAAAAGTCAGGAATTTTATCAACTCGAACTGGCTTTTGACTTTTATCAAAAAGCGCATCTCTCATGCTTTGCAAACTACTTGTGCTAGAAGAAGATTGTTGCGAACTAGTATCACTACTCACCGACTCACTACCCGCTTCATCTTCCTCCATTACTCCTTGCATAGGATTAATAGTGGCCTTATCTTTAGCATTATCTTTAGCCTCTTCTAATTCATCTACTTCTAGAATAGTATCAAGTCTAGATACTTTAGAAGCTCCAGTAGAAGTTTTAATCTTTGGATTAAGTTCTGATGTTTTTTTTGCGCTCTTCAAATCAGATTCTAAATTTGCAAGAAGAGGATTCATAGAAACATCTTTTTCCTCATCCCGAGTTCTATCTTTCAATACTCCTTCCCAAGTAGGTTTCATAAAAAATTCTTAAAAATTAAAATACTTTCTGCCACGGCAGTCGTGGCTCTATAACCAGCGAGAGATTAGTAATGATTTCTATTTACCATGTAAATAAAAAGTTAGAAATTGAATCTCTAACTATCTCTTACTCAAAGGATGATGATTCAAAACCAAATCCCTCAATTTCGAATCCAAAATATGAGTATAAATTTCGGTAGTTGAAATGTCACTATGCCCAAGCAGCTCTTGCAAAATACGCAAATCAACTCCGTTATTTAACAAATGTGTGGCAAAAGAATGGCGAATTACATGAGGGTGAACGCGGTCGGGGTCAATATTGGCTTTCAGCGCTAATTCTTTCAACATTTGATGAAATCTTTGGCGCGTGATGTGTTTGTGACTTGCCATTTCGCGATCTTGCAATTGCTCTTCATCACCTTCGCGATTTTTCTTTTTGCTTGATCGCACACTTCCCACAAAAAGCCATTTCGATTTTTCTTGGCCCATTTTTTTGCGAAAATCTAAATATTCGATTAGCATTTTTATTGCCGATTTATTCAGCGCCGCAATTCTTTCTTTGTTGCCCTTGCCTTTCACAATTAAATAATTTCGCAAAGTTTTTTTACCATCCACGCCGTCAATTTCCTGAATCGCTGAAATTGGCAAAGACACTAATTCTGTGACTCTCAGGCCAGCTGAATAAAGAATTTCAAGCATACAAGAAAGCTTAATTCCAAATTCTGATTTATCGCGATTGATAAAATCTAGTAATTTAAAAACTTCTTCTTCGCTTAAAAATTTTGGTAATTTTAACTCTTTTTTTGGAGTTTGTAAAAGTAGAGTTGGGCTTGATTTAACAATATTTTCGCTTTCTAAAAATTTGTAAAAATTTTTTAAACAAGAAATTTTGCGAGCAATTGACGCAGAGCGCAGATTATCTTTATAAAGCTCATAAAAATAATCTTTAATGTGGTCGGCCGTAGCGTTTTCGAAGGAGATATTTTTGGATATTAAAAATTTATCAATAAGCTCTAAATCTTTGCCGTAAGATAAAATTGTGTTAAGCGCCAGACCATCTTCAGCGCGGATTTTTTCTAAAAAATTTGAAATTAGATAATTATTGGACACTATTTTTTATATCAGTTTGATCTTCTGCTTGCAAAGGTTTGTAAGATTTTTGATCAGCAATTTTCATTTGACTTGTCACATCAATTTTCAGCGTAATTTCTTTTTGAGGAATTTTAGAATCTCCGAAAAATAAAAATAGAAAAGAGCCAAACATAATTACTAAACTAACCCATAGCATTTTGTATCTCATGAATTTCTCTTTGTTTTGTTATTTACTTATAAATAAATATTTTACTTGTTTGCCCTTCCCCAAAATTGCAAATTCTAATTTCAAAAACTACTTAAATTTTGAAAAAATTATTCACCAGCTACAGCCTAATTTTCTTTCTCCTCTTCTCCCAAAATTCTTACGCGGGCTTATCTTTAATTCGTGATGCCGAAACTGAAAAATTCTTGCATGAACTGGCAGATCCAATTTTCAAAGCCGCTGATTTAGATGCCAAAAATATCAAAATTTATATTGTGAATGACGACACACTAAACGCCTTTGTCAGTGGCGGTCAAAATGTTTTTTTAAATACTGGTCTAATCAGAAAATACACAACTCCCGACACTTTAATTGGCGTAATTGCCCATGAAACTGGACATATTGCGGCGGGACACTTGGCGCGCTCTTCTGAGGCAATGGAAAATGCTACGGGCGCAATGTTGCTAAGTTATTTACTTGGAATTGGCGCAGTGGTTGCAGGCTCGCCCGAAGCTGGACAAGCTTTAATTCTGGGTGGCTCAAACACTGCAGAAAGAATGTATATGAAATTTAATCGCGGCCAAGAAGAAGCCGCAGACCAAAGGGCAATAGAATATCTCGGCAAAATGTCTTATCCCGCTGATGGCTTGGTCAATTTATTAGAATTTTTTGAAAGCGAAATGATCGGATCGAAAAGCCAAATGGATGAATATTTAATGTCGCATCCTGTCAGCAAAAAAAGAATCGATTTGATTAAAGCGCGCACTTTGAGCGTACATTTTTCTGATAAAAAAATTAATCGCAAATTGCAGAGAAGCATGGACATAGTACTGGCAAAGCTTGAAGGCTATATGGAAAATCCTGATGAAATTTTAAAGAAATATCAAAATCAAAATGATGATCTTTCGAATTACAAAAAATCTATCGCATTTTCTAAACAAGGGAAAAGCTCGCAATCTTTGGAATTGCTGGATAAAGTGATTACTAATAAATCTTTTGAAAGACTTAAAAATATTACTAAATCAGACAATAACATTGATGCCGAATTGGGATTCTTATTTGAATTAAAAGGCCAAATTTTATTTGAATCTGGACAAATTATTGAATCAACAATTGCTTATAACAGAGCTCTAAAACTGCTGAAAGACAAGGATGCATCACAATCAAAAATCGCTTTCTCATCAGCAATTTTATCTTTAAAAAAAGATGATTCTGACTTGATAAATTTGGCGATTAAAAATTTAGAAGAAGCCAAAGAATTTGAAGATGATAATCCATTTTTATTTAGGCAACTAGCCACAGCTTATTCTAAAATTAAGGATGAAGGCATGTCATTATTGGCTTTGGCCGAGTTTAATTTATTGATTGGGCAAAAGGATAAAAGCATAAAATATGCCAAAGAAGCGAAGGATAAATTGGATAAATCGGATAAAGTGAATTTGCTTCACGCCGATGATTTGATTGAGTTGAGTAAGAAGATGAAAGGGGAGAAGGAGTAAAGCCTCCTTTGCAAAAGGAGGTGGCCTCGCGGAAGCGAGATCGGAGAATTTATCGCTACAAACCCGGAATTAATTTTAAAAAAGAACCATGACCCTCTCCCAAAAAACCTGCCAAGCTTGCTCTGGCGACATCATCGCTTTCGATGCAGCAACCGCGCAAAAATATATATCTCAATTAAAAAACTGGAAAATTTCTGACGACATAAAATGGATTTCGAAGGAATTTAAATTCAAAAACTTTCTTGAAAGCTTAGAATTTGTGAAAAAAGTTGCGGTAATTGCGGAAGAACAAGGACATCACCCCAATATAAATTTCACTTGGGGATATTGCAAAATCTCGATTCAAACTCACAAAATCAATGGACTTTGTGAGAATGATTTTATCTTAGGCGCAAAAATTGATGAGATTAGCTAACAAAAATTCTTAACTACCCATCAAGCTTTGCAGCCTTCTGGAAAAATCTTTAGCATCATTAATTGGCTCATCTTCAATAATGCAAGCCAAATCAAATAGCGTAAAAATCTTATCGCAACTTTCTATTTTCTTCGCCTCATCCAAATAATTTTCATTCAAAGATTTGATGATTTGGTTAGTTGGATTTATTTCTAAAATCTTCGCGGTGCCTGCCTGAATTTGTTTTTGTTCTAACAAAAATCTTTCCAAACGAATATCCATTGAACCAGCGTCTACCGCCAAACAAACTGGGCTTCCAGTTAGTTTCTTAGAAATTCTCACATCCTTAATTTTTTCGCCCAAAGTTTCTTTAATGAAGTTAATTAAACCTTCAAATTGGCTGGTTGTGACATCTTTAATTTCTGGCTCTTTTGGATTATTATCATTGTCAATTTCGGCATTTTCTTCCACCACTTTATCAACATTTTCCAAATCAACATCATGACGATTCACCGACTGAAATTCTTTCTCTTTATAAGGCAAAGCCACAGTCACCCAAAATTCATCAACCGAGTCAGTTAAGAATAAAACTTCCACATCTTTTTTGATAAACATTTCAAGTTGCGGGGAAGCTTTTATTTTATCTACAGATTCGCCGCTTAAGAAATAAATCTTGTCTTGATTAGGTTTGGCGCGTTCTAAATACTCGGCTAAAGAAATAAATTTATCTGGAGATTTTGAAGAATAGAAACGGCAAATTTCTAAAATATTTTCTCTAGCCTCAGAAGATTCACAAAGCCCTTCTTTCAAAACAGCACCAAAATTATTCCAAAATTTCAAATATTCTTCTTCGCTTTCAATCGATTTTTTCTTTAGTTCTGAGAGAACTTTTTTCACCACCGATTTTTTAATTTTTTCTAAAACCACATTATGCTGCAAAGTTTCGCGGCTGATATTTAGTGGCAAATCATCAGAATCTACAAGGCCGCGAAGGAATCTCAAATAAGCAGGAACTAAATTTAAATCTTCGCTGATGAAAACTTTTTTGGCATAAAGTTTAACAGAAGTTTTGCGATCTGGATGAAAAAGATCGAAAGGTTTTGTTGCTGGAATAAAAAGTAAATTTGTGTAAGTGACCATACCTTCAACTTTATTATGAATGGTCATGAATGGATCGCCTGGCAAATGCGAAATATGTTTGAAGAAGCCTTGATATTGTTCAGGCGTGATTTCTTCTTTAGCCTTTTTCCACAAAGCTGAAGCTGAATTTAAAGCCTCAATTTTTGCGCCCGCTTCTAAATTTTCTGGAATAAATTCAATCTTAATATTGATGTGATCTGAGTAAGTTTGAACGATATGTTTGATGTGAAAACGATCCAAAAAATCATCAGCATTTTCTTTTAAATGCAGAGTGATTTTTGTGCCACGCTGAATATCTTTCTCTGGTTCTTCTTCAGAATTTTCAAGATCAGAAATTTGAAAATTCGAACTACCATCAGATTCCCATTTATAAGATTTTTCGCTGTCAAATTTGCGAGACACAACAGAAACTTTATCTGCCACCATGAAGCTTGAATAAAAACCAACACCAAATTGGCCAATTAATTGCACATCTTTTTGTTTATCGCCTGTTAAAGATTTAATAAAATTTTCAGTTCCAGAACGCGCAATTGTTCCCAAATTTTGAATTAGCTCTTCACGATTCATACCAATTCCATTATCAGAAATAATCAGCAATCTCTTGGCTTTATTAGTGGTGATAGAAATTTTTAATTCTTCATTTTCTTTCAAAATATCAGATTGTTGCGCTGCTAAATAACGCATTTTATCACAAGCATCTGCCGCATTTGAAATTAATTCTCTCACTGCCACATCTTTGTTAGTGTAAAGAGAATTGATCATCAGGTTTAAAACTTTTCCAACTTCTACATCGAAGTTAAATTCTTGTGAATTTGACATGTTTAAAATTTGATTAATTTTTATTAAAATTTTTATTAATTTTGGGGAGTTGAATATTGTTACAATTTAGATAGGTAGTCTATCGTGACATTTCAAATTATTTTTTATTGCTGCTCAATTTAATCAAATTTATTCAAGGTAATTCTTATGACTCGCTTAAAAATTTTCATATTCATCACCTTTTTTACTTTCAGCCACAACGCTTCTGCAGCAAATGAAAACGCAGTCACCAATTTAAATCCAACCGAAACTTACAGCATCTCTCCCAGAAATCCGATCTTAATTCGCATTGGAAATGGCAGCACCGCAGCAAATGGAATTATTCGCGCTTTAGCCCAAGATTACTTGCAAATGAATAAGCCGAAATATGCTTTAGCTTGGTATCAAGACACTAATTCTAACAATATGAAGCAGCTAGAAAAAGGCATCATTGACATTGCTTTGGTTTATGACAGATCTAGCGGATATCAAGCTTTGCAAGCTGGTTGGGCCACAAATTACACAGCAATTTTTAACGATCATTTTATTATTATTGGCCCCAAAGAAAACCCAGCAAGCCTTGATAAAAAAGACACTGCAATTACAGCTTTAACAAAAATTGCTAAATTAGGAAATGAAAAATCTGCCAATGTTTTTTTGTCTCGCAACGATAATTCCATCAGCAATATTAAAGAAAAAAATCTTTGGAAAACAGCCTCTTTACAGCCTTGGACATCATCAACTTGGTATTTAAAATCTAACTCTTTTCCGTCAGAAGCCCTGTTAAAAGCAGATGCAAGCCGTCTTTACACATTAACCGATTGGGGAACTTGGTTGTCTAATAAAGCGTCTTTGAAACATTCCAAAATTTATGTGAAAGGCGGCGACATGCTTCTAAATCAATGTTTCGCGCTGCTTGGTAAAAATCCTAATCAAGAAACTTTAGATTTTCTTACCTATTTAAAAAGCCCACGAGCTCAGCAATTAATTGCACTATTTGGTAAGAATTTATATGGCGGATTTGCCTTATTCACTCCAGCTGAGCAGCTGGATTTTTAGTTAAGCCTCCTTTGACAATTGCTTTAGCAATTGCAACTCACTCAAATAAAAAAATATTTTGTGAGTAAAAAGGAGGTGGCCTCGCGGAAGCGAGGTCGGAGGATTTGACGCTACAAACTCGTAAATAATATTTTCTAAATTGTAGAATTGATTTAACCCTTCGAATCACCCGTCTAAAATGCCGTTGGCATTTGATCCACCCTCTTTTTCAAAGAGGGCTTAAACAGCAAAATATTTCCCCTTCAACTCCTCAAACTTATCCTTCACCATCCCCTCAAACTTTTCCTCATCCACCTCACCCAAAATTTCTTTCATCGAAGTAACCCCAAATTCACTAATTCCACATGGCACAATATTTTTAAAAGCCGCTAAATCTGGGCTTAAATTAATCGCAATTCCATGATAACTAACCCACTTCTTCACTTTAATTCCAAGTGCCGCAATTTTTTTCTCACCAGTTTTAGTCTCAACCCAAATGCCCACTCTTCCCTTTTTAATCTCACCTTTAATTCCAAATTCAGCTAAAATTTCGATCACCCAATTTTCTAAAAACTCCACAAATTTCGCAATGTCTGGAGCGTTCGGGGCGAAGAGTTTTTTCAAATCTAACATCACATAAATTATCTTCATTTTGGGGCCGTGATAAGTATATTTTCCACCACGATTTGTCTGAAAAATCGGCACTTCATTTTTCACCAACATGTCTGATTCTTTAGCGCTAATTCCTGCTGTATAAACTGGATGATGTTCAAGAACCCAGATCAAATCATCGGCATTTTCTAAAATAATTTTATCGACTCTTTCTTGCATAAATTTGAAGGCCTCTTCAAAATGTACTAGCTCTTTACTTGCCAGCCATTCAATCTTGTGATTATTCTTTTGAGATATTACTTGCGACATGTGCTAAATAATTAAAATTTTCGATAAATTCATGATAGGAAAACTCAGAGGTTTTATAGATTCAATCACTGAAGACAAGTGCATAATTGATGTTGGTGGCGTGGGCTATGTGGTTTTTTTATCAAACAAAACTGCCGATTTTTTAAAACAAACTTCTCGCGAAAAAGAAATTTCTCTTATCATCGAAACCGTTGTTAAAGAAGACGCCATCGAGCTTTATGGTTTTGCTGGCGAAATTGAAAAAATTTGGTTTTCAGAATTAACAAAAGTTCAAGGCGTTGGCAATAAAGTTGCACTAAAAATTCTCGGCTATTTCGCAATTCAAGATCTCGCCAAAGCATTAATTCAGGGTGACGAAAAATCATTTTCTAAAATCTCTGGAATTGGCCCCAAACTTGCCAGCCGAATTGTTACCGAACTTAAAGACAGCCCGAAAAAACTTGGAATTGATGTTGGCTTTGAGTCTAATCACAAAATAGAGTTACAAGAAATTTCTGGCAGCCAAATTGCTATTGATGCGCTTTCTGCACTAGAAAATCTTGGTTACAAAAAACATGATTCTTTGCGCGTGATTAACTTTTTAATTGCAGAAAATTCTAAAGTTACTTTAGAAAACCTAATTACTTCAGCGCTTAGAGAATTAAGTAAGAATAAGTTTTAACTCTGCGTCAGAGAATCTAAAGAAATAAAAACATTTCCAAATGTCCAAAAACGAAAACCTAAATCCGATAAAACTAGAAGAAGAGAGCCACGACAATATGTTGCGCCCGAATTATCTTCGTGATTTTTTAGGCCAAGAAAAACTCAAAGAAAATCTCGGAATTTTTATTCAAGCCGCTAAAAATCGCGGCGATGTGCTCGATCACACTTTGTTTTACGGCCCACCAGGACTTGGTAAAACCACACTTGCGCAAATTATCGCTCACGAAATGGGAGTTGGTTTTAAAGGTTCAGCCGGCCCAGTAATTACAAAATCTGGTGACCTCGCCGCCCTTCTCACCAACTTACAAGAAGGTGATGTTTTTTTCATCGATGAAATTCACCGCTTAAATAAAAATGTTGAAGAAGTTTTGTATTCCGCCATGGAAGATTACAAACTCGACATCATCATCGGCGAGGGACCTGCGGCGCGTGCCATAAAAATTGATTTACCAAAATTCACTTTGGTGGGCGCCACAACTCGCATCGGACTAATTGCCAATCCTCTAAAAGATCGCTTCGGAATTCCACTTCGCATCAACTTCTACACCGAAGCCGAACTTGAACAAATCGTCATTCGCGACGCTAAAATTTTAGGAATTGAAATTGCCAAAGACGCCGCTTTTGAAATTGCCAAAAGATCGCGCGGAACTCCAAGAATTGCGATTCGTTTGCTAAAAAGAGTGCGCGATTTTGCTTCTGCCGCAAATGAATTAATTGTTAGCAAAAAAATTGCCGATGATTCGCTGCGTCGTTTAGAAATTGATTCTGCTGGCCTTGATGCTTCTGACTATCGCTATTTACTTTTCATCGCCAAAAATTATCGTGGCGGCCCAGTTGGCATTGACACAATTGCCTCGGCAATTTCTGAAGAAAAAGATTCTGTTGAAGATACAATTGAACCCTTTTTAATTCAAAAAGGCTTCGTTGAAAAAACTCCTAGAGGCCGAGTTTTAACCGAAATGGCAATTAAGCATTTAGGATTGTAACCAATAATTTCTGAAAAAAAATGTCACGACCATCAAAACAAGATTTAGAAATATCAGCAACTTATGTCTAATATTTCACTAGAACAGTCCGCGAAAAATTCTCTTGAGTAAACTTTTGCTGCTGCTAAAAAACCTCCAGCAACTTTTGTAAAACAAACAGATAAAACAATGCCTTCAAAACAGCCAACAGCCGCAGAAAAAAAGTACGTTGGAAAAAACCTCTAGAATCATATGAACGAACTATTGAAGAAGGTGCGAAAAAAATTTTACAACAAGTTAATGGTCATAAAAAACCAGAAAAACCCATCCTAAAAACGCCCACAAAAACTTCAGAAAAACTTTCTATAAAAATTGTCGAAGAAACCAAAAAAACAGACGCTCCTGAAAAAGTATCGAAATATTCCTTAAAATCTAAAGAAGCACTTTACGAAAAAGTTGGACCAACAAAAAGCAAAGCTTTATCTGCGCTTGAAGCCGCTGCCGAAAAAATCGAAATTCTTAAAATAAATCAAATAATTCCTAAAAATCTTAGCGAAGATACAAGAAACTCTCTTTTAGAAATCACAGCCAAAGCTATTGAAAGTAGAGCCGCTAAAACACCAAAAATCGTCTCAACACCAAACAGCCAAATAAATGTAGTAGCTTTCAAAGAAAACTATCAAAGACATACACGCTGCGATTTCAAAGATGCAAATTTCAAAGACGCTTTTATGAATTCTTTTGCCAATTGCAAATTCTCTGGCAATTGCAATTTTGCAAATTCGACAATCAATAAACCTAAATTCGTCAATTGCGTTTTCGATGGCAGTTTAAATGCAAAACAAGCCAAAGAAATTTCAAAACTAGATCCACAAAATTTAATTGGATGTAAGTTTGGCGAAAATTTTGTGAAATCTTTAGGCGGAAATGCCGAGCAAGAAGCATTTAAAAAATCTCTTGGAATTAAAGAAAAAGCCAATTCTGAAGGTTTTTATGAAGTGCCAAAACCTAATCAAACTTCAAAACCGCTGTCAGTTTTCCAACTAAAAGCTTCAACTCAAAGTAAATTATTTTAACAATTCATCACTTACAAAAGTTTGATATTACAGACTTGAGCCAAGAATTTTATGGACAAATAATATTCTACAAAATAAGGAATAAAACATTACAGAAAATAGGCCTTTACTAAGATCAAAAATTGAAGTATAGTAGGCCACTTCACCAAGTTTTCCAGTTTTTCCCTATAAAATTATACCAATAAAAAACAAAGTTTTTAAATATGAGAAAATCAACTCGCATTGAACCTACATCATCTAATTATGATGAAGTTCCTAAGGGAGAAAATACTAAAAAACCAAATCCAAAACTTATAATAGGTAGCAAAGAAAAGATTGTACCATCTGGTGATGATACAAACAATCTAAGTCTAGATGATGCTTTTGTTGAAGCTTCTAAATTACAAGATGCAAAAAGTAGTAAAGCTAGTATCGAAAATTTATATAAAATATATGTCAAAAATGATACAGCTATTTCAAAAGAAACTTTATTAGAAGCTATCAAAGAATCTACCAAACTTGGGCATGCTGAAATTGCAAATATCTTGCTTGGAAATGCACCTACTAATGAAGGAACATTAATTGAACCAGAGACTCCTTTTGAAACAGGCGATTTATTAACTATTCTTGAAGAAGCCGTTAAACAAGAAGATGGCAAAGATAAAACAGCCATCATTGGTTATTTAGCTGCTAAAGATGTCGACATAAAAACCGATGCTAAGTTTAAAGAATATTTCACAGAAGCTGCAAAATCAGGGCATGTTGCAACTGTTGAAGCTTTATATGCAGCATCTCTTGAAGCAGAAAGATCCTCAATTAACGCCGATGAATTTTTAGCTGCTGCTAAAGGAGCAATTTCTGATGCTCCTGAAGAAACTAAATTAGCTGTAACAAAGGCTTTGATCGGCCATTTATCTAAAGAAACCGCTGATGACAAAGTTGTTTTAAATCCAGATCAATTATCTGAAATTTTAACTGCCGCTGCTGAAAGTGGAAATGTTGCTGTTATCGATGCTTTTTATAACGCGTCTCTTGATTCTGCAACACCTTCAACACTCACAGCCGATCATTTAAAAGCTGCGATTAAAGCTGCGGCTAAATCAGGAAAAGATGGCGCTGTTACTGCTTTGCTTGAAAAAGCCAATGCAACAGGTGTGGCCGTTGATGGTAAAATTACAATTGATGAAGGTGAATTAAATACGGCACTGAATGAATCATTCACAGAAGCTGTAAAATCAGGAAATCAGGCTACAGTTGCGGCTGTTTATGCCAGATCAATTAGATATGCTGCAAATGATGAAGATATCGCTTCTACAATCACTGAAGAAACTTTATTAGGATCTTTAAAAGAAGCTTCTAAAGCTGAAAATAATGACATTGTTAAATATATAATTTCCCATGTAAGTCTAGATGCGGATGACAATGGTAAAGTTAATGTCGCACAAACTGCATTTAATGAAGCACTTGGAGTTTCTTTTGCTTTAGCTGCTTCTGAAGGAAAAACTGCGGTCTTTGACACGCTTCTTGATGGTAGAAGAAAAGATGTTTTGACACTTGATGCAGGATCTATGGATGCTGATGGTCTTAAAGCTCTTGATGATGCAAAAAAATCCAAAGTCTTACTAGCCGCCGCTGAAAATGGTGTTGAAGCTGTTGTCACTACTTTACTTACTAAATACCCAACATTAGATGCCTCTGCTGCCTTACTCGCAGCTTCTTTGAAAGATAATGTCGCTATTACTACAGCTCTAGCAAATCACGCAGCTGTTTCTATAGATGGTAAAGACGCATCTAAAAACACCGCTCTTTACAATTGCATCAAGAATCAACTTGAAATTGCAGATGGTGTTGCTTTGCCCGCTCACATCGCAGCATTGCTTAGCAAAGATGCTAATCTTCTAACTATATGCGAAAATGGCGATACGCCGCTTATCAAAGCCTTAAAAGCTAATAAGCCTAATTTGGCTAAGGCGATGATTAATTTAAATCCTAATAATAAAAGCAAGCTTGAAGCTGCTGCTAAAAAATATGAATCAAGTAAAAACGAATTTGAAGCGAATAAAGCTCTTAACAAATCATTCACAGAAGCTGTAAAATCAGGAAATCAGGCTACAGTTGCGGCTGTTTATGCCAGATCAATTAGAAATGCTGCAAATGATGCAGATGTGCCTTCTACAATCACTGAAGAAACTTTATTAGGATCTTTAAAAGAAGCTTCTAAAGCTGGGAATAATGTCATTGTTACAGCTGTAATTGCTAATGCCAATTTAACAGCTGGGGCTGTGGTTGGTAAAGTTGCAGTTAATGCGGGTAACTTTAATGAAGCACTTGGAGTTTCTTTTGCTTTAGCTGCTTCTGAAGAAAAAACTGCGGTCTTTGGCACGCTTCTTGCTGATGGAAGAAAAGATGTTTTGACACTGAGTAATACATCTGTGGTTGATGCCAATGGTCTTTCTGATTCTACAAAACAAACCAAAGTCTTACTAGCCGCCTCTGAAAATGGCGTGAGATCTGTTGTCACTACCTTACTTGCTAAATACCCAACATTAGATGCCTCTGCTGCCTTACTTGAAGCTTCTTTGAAAGATAATGTTGCTATTACTACAGCTCTAGCAAATCACGCAGCTGTTTCTATAGATGGTAAAGGCACATCTGAAAACACCGCTCTTTACAATTGCATCAGTAATCAAGTTGAAATTAAAAATGGTGATCCTTTGCCCGATCACATCGCAGCATTGCTTAACAAAGGTGCTGATCTTCTAACTATATGCGAAAATGGCGATACGCCGCTTATCCAAGCCTTAAGAAAAACTAAGCCTAATTTGGCTAAGGCGATGATTACTTTAGCTTTAACAAAAAATCATGCTAATAAAGCTGATCTTGAAGCTGCCAAAACTGCACTAGGAGAAGAAGCTTTAACAAAAGATTATGTTGAAACCCATGACTTAAATATAGCCAAGGCTAAAACAAAATCTGACTTATCTGCCGCAAGAGAAGCTGAGAAAAAAAGAGGATTTAATTTTACAACGCCTGAAAGTTTGAATAAAATAAAAGCTTCAAACACTGCAGCTACAGAAAGTTTAACGAAACTCCTTTCTAATTTAGGAACTAAACAAATCCCTTCTGACACAGAAAGCTTCCAAGTTATTCATGTAAAAGCCGGCTTAGCAACTAGCGAATCTTACACTGTAAAAAAAGGAACAGAAACAATTGCTAAACTATTTGTTGGAAAAGGCACAAGCACATTCTATCTAGACGGAAAAACTGCCGAAGCCGATAAAATAGATTTAGCCGAAGATAATGCAGATGACTTTATTGCTAAGCTTCAACCGGTTTATAAAGCTAAAAAACAACAAGATCTTTTAGCTGCTGCCATATTTAAAGACCAAGCTGCTGTTGAAGAAGTTTTGCAAAATTATGCTTCTGAAAAGAAAGGTTTCGGAATTAAAATATCAGAGGCTTTAGACTT
>CAMCME010000002.1 GCA_945875925.1 Rickettsia typhi
CCGAACTAACAAAATATTTTTGAGATAAAAATTGTAAAAAATGAAAGTTGTATACTCATACAACTTGAGGCTTTTTGCAATTTTTAGCCAAAAAGATGAAGTTAGTTTGGATTATAAATACCAAATCTAGAAATAGTTTATTTGGTATATTTCTTATTTCTCGATGTCACTCCCTTGATAAGCGGGTTTTATAACCCAGTTCTCTTAGAATTACCCAAAAAGAAACTTCAAAATAGCCTGCCTCACAGCGACACCAGCTTCAACTTGCTCTAGAATTAAACTCACATTCACATCATCCGCCAAAGCCGAAGAAATCTCAACTTCGCGATTAATTGGACCAGGATGCATCACTAAAACTTGTGGTTTTGCCGCCTTTATTTTTTCGTGAGTAAGTCCATAAAGTTTAAAATATTCTCCCAAAGATGGAATGTAGCAACCAAGCATTCTTTCTTGCTGAATACGCAGCATCATAATCACATCAGCGTCCCTAATTCCTTCTTCCAAAGATTCAAAAACTTCAATATCCCAAGTTTCTTTCAGCCATTTTCTATAGCCATTTGTAATTAAAGTTGGTGGCGTAATCACACGAATTTCGCTGCCAAATTTTTTAAGAAGTTTGATGTTAGAGCGCGCCACTCTTGAATGAAGAACATCTCCACAAATAGCAATTTTAAGATTTCCTAAATCACCTTTTAAATTTTTTACATGCTTTTTAATCACAAAACTATCAAGCAATGCCTGCGTCGGATGCTCGTTAGTGCCATCTCCAGCATTAATTAGAGATGCTTCGATATATTGTTTCAGCATGGCTACAACACCGCTGGAATTATGACGAATCGCCACAAAATCCGGTCTCATAGAATTGATTGTTTTTGCTGTATCAATAATTGATTCGCCTTTTTTTAGCGAAGAAAGAGAAATATCAATGTTCACCACATCGGCGCCCAAGCGCTTCGCGGCGATTTCAAAAGAAGTTCTGGTGCGAGTAGAATTTTCAAAAAAGAAATTTACGAGGATTTTTCCTGATAATTCTGAAGTGCGTTTTTCGTGAGTTTGATTAGCTGAAAAATATCCTTCAGCCTGCGAGTGAATCTCTTTAATATCCTCAATCGAGAGTTGGTCGATAGTGATGAGATCTTTAACCATATTTTAAACTTTTGATTTAACTAAATGTTTGAATATCTCTTCCAAATCTGGTTGATTAGTTGAGATGTCTTTAATGTGAATTTGGTTACTTGATAAGGTTCCAAGAATTTTTTCCACTGCAATCTTGGCTGGATCATAAGTTATTGAAACGCGATCTTTACCTAAAATTTTAGTCTTCAAATCACCAAATAAATTAGCTGCTTCATCAGGATTAGAACAGCTAATAATCAACTCTTTGCTACTCATCAACTTCATCAAATTCTCTTTGCGATCATGAGCAATTACTTGTCCATGATTGATAATAGCAATTTCGTCGCACAATTCTTCAGCTTCTTCCAAGTAATGCGTCGTAAGCAAAATTGTAGTTCCTTCCTTGTTTAATTTTTTCACATATTCCCAAAGCTGATTACGAAGTTCAACATCAACTCCTGCTGTCGGTTCATCTAACACCAAAACCTCTGGATTATGCACTAGGGCTTTAGCAACTAATAATCTGCGTCTCATACCTCCAGAAAGACTTCTAGGTGTCACCAGAGCTTTGTCCTTCAATCCTAAAGCATCTATAATCTCATCAGTTCTGCGATCTTTTTTTCTGATGCCATAATAGCCAGCGTAAATTTCTAAAGTTTCGCGCACATTGAAAAATGGATCGATCACAAGCTCTTGTGGCACGATGCCAATTTTAAATTTTGCTAATTGTTGATTTTGATCGAGATCGATGCCGGCTATTTTTACTTGCCCAGAAGTTTTATTTACGAGCCCTGCAAGAATATTGATGATGGTTGATTTGCCTGCACCATTTGGCCCTAAAAGACCAAAAAATGAGCCTTTTTTAACTTCCAAATTAATCGATTTAAGAGCTTCTTTAGCTGCGGATTTATTGGTTTTCTGATAGATTTTATTGAGATTTTTTATCTCAATTGCAAGTTCGGACATTTTATTTCTGACTTAGATTTTTATACACATGTCACCCCGCACTTGCCCGCGGGTTCCACTTCATCGCAAGTAAAGTTGTTAATTATTTATAATAACTACTTATCAAAATGGACCCCGCGGGCAAGTGCTGGGTGACAAAGGAGGGAAAGTTAAATCACGCCTTTTTCTTTCAGTAATTCTTGCAACTCACCTGATTGAAACATCTCTTTCACGATGTCGCAGCCACCAATGAATTCGCCTTTAACATAAAGCTGAGGAATGGTCGGCCAATCAGAATATTCTTTAATTCCTTGTCTAATTTCTGGATCACGAAGCACATCCACATCCACAAAATCTACACCAACTTGGTTTAACACATGAGACACAGCTGCAGAAAATCCACATTGTGGCATGTCTTTGCTGCCTTTCATATAAAGGACTACAGCATTATTATCGATAGTTTCTTGAATTCTATTTAAGGCGTCTGACATATTTTTTAATTTATTATTTTTACTAATTTGTAGGAGCGGATGTTTTCAATTGCATCGCGTGAAGCACATCACCAAGAATTTCTTTTAGCGCGATATTCACCATCTTATGTTGTTCAATCCTTGTTTTTCCAGCAAAAATTTTATCAGTGATTTTTACACTGTAATGATTGTCGTCATCAACCAAAGCAATCACTTCGATTTGGGCGTCAGGAAAAGAATTTTTTAAGAGTTTCTCTAATTCTGTTTTAGCTATTGGCATGGTTGTAATTTTAAAATTTCGAGTTTGTACATTCTCCCCACTTTCATTTCGAACGCAGTGAGAAATCTCATGACTCTTAAACTCCGAGCCCCAATTTCATGAGATTTCTCACTGCGTTCGAAATGAAAGTGGGGGGAAAATATAGATATAAAAAAGCCCCTGTAGTTTTGGCTACAGAGGCTAATTTAGAAAGCTTTGTAAAAAAGAGCTTTAGTTTTTTTGACTAACCAAAAAAACCACGGCGTTTTTTAACTGGCTCACCGCCACTGTTTCTGTCAGAACCGCGATCATCTCTACGATCAGAACCACGGTCGTCTCTTCTTTCTCTTCTTTCACCACCACGATCATCTCTACGATCGTCACCTCTTCTGTCATCTCTTCTTTCTCTTCTTTCGCCACGATCTTCTCTTTCATCCATTTGCGGTCTAACTGCAAGGGTGCTAGAAATATCTTCGCCGGTTTTTTGATCAACACAACGGTAGCTTAATTTTGGACGACCTTTTTTGTCGAAACCAATAACTTTAACTTTAACGATATCGCCTTCATTGATTACATCTTCAACGAAATCAACTCTATATTCAGCAAGTTCAGAAATGTGAACGAAGCCATCACGGTTATTTGAAATGCTAATGAACGCACCAGCATCAATAACTTTAACAACTGGGCCTTCATAAATATCACCAACTTCTGGTTCGAAAATAATTTCGTTAACCATAGTCACGGCTTTTTTGATAGCGTCATTACTGTTAGAAGTGATTTTAACTGTTCCATCATCTTCAACATCCATAACCACACCAGCAACAGCGCAAATTTCTTTAATAACTTTGCCGCGAGAACCGATTACTTCACGAATTTTTTTCGGTGGAATATTCATGATTTCAACTCTTGGTACATTTGAGTTAAGCTCAGCTCTAGGAGTAGCCATAACTGCAACCATTTTTTCCAAGATATGCATTCTGCCAGCGTAAGCTTGCTCAAGGGCTTTGCCCATGATTTCAGAATTGATGCCGTTTATTTTGATATCCATTTGTAAAGAAGTGATACCATTTTTAGTGCCAGCAACTTTAAAATCCATATCACCAAGATGATCTTCATCACCCATGATGTCAGAAAGAACTACATATTCATTTCCTTCTTTGATAAGGCCCATAGCGATACCAGAAACTGGTTCTTTAAGTGGAACACCAGCATCCATAAGAGATAGTGAACCGCCGCAAACTGTGGCCATTGAAGAAGAACCGTTTGATTCAGTGATTTCTGAAACAACTCTAGTTACATAAGAGAAAGCTTCGCTGTTTTTTGGAAATACTGGGTTCAAAGCTCTGAAAGCTAATTTACCGTGACCGATTTCTCTTCTTCCAGCTGGCTTCAATTGACCAGTTTCGCCTACTGAGTATGGAGGGAAATTGTAATGTAACATGAAAGAATCTTTAGTCATAGCGTCTAATCCTTCGATCATTTGCTCGTCTTTTGTAGAACCAAGAGTTGTGATAACCAAAGCTTGAGTTTCGCCACGAGTAAATAATGCAGAACCGTGAACTTGTGGCAATAGACCAACTTCAATTTCGATTTGTCTGATTTGATCAGGGCTACGGCCATCAATTCTAGAACCGCTTTTCAAGATGTCATTACGCACGATATCTTTTTCAAGATGTTTGAAAATTGATGAAACTTTATTTTTAGAAATGCCAGCTTCTTCGTTAACGAATTTAGAAACAACATCAGTTTTGATAGCATCAAGCTCGCTAGATCTGATTTGTTTTTCGCGTTTTTTGTAAGCAGACATCATTCTTTCGCCGATGAAAGCTGTGATTTCTTTTTCTAAAGCAGAATTATCTTCTGTAACAACTTCGATTTTTGCTTTACCAGCTGCAGCAGCGAATTCTTTAATTAATTCGATTACTGGTTGGAATTGTTGGTGACCAAAATTTACAGCTTCAAGCATTTGAGCTTCTGTAAGTTCTTGAGCTTCTGATTCGATCATCAAAACAGATGATTCGGTACCAGCAACAACTAGATCTAATTTGCTTTGTTTAACTTCTTCATTGCTTGGGTTAACAACATATTGATCATCAATTATACCAACTCTGATACCAGCAACTGGTTCCAAGAATGGAGCTTCTGAAATTGCTAAAGCTGCAGAAGATGCAATTAAAGCTAGAATATCAGGAGTGCAGCTAGAATCGTAAGAAAGAACTGTACAAACTACATTCACTTCATTGTGGAAATTGCTTGGGAAAAGTGGTCTGATCGGACGATCAATCAATCTTGCAGTAAGAGTAGCGGCATCTGAAGGCTTAGCTTCTCTTTTGAAGAATCCACCTGGAATTTTTCCAGCAGCGTATGATTTTTCTAGGTAGTTCACAGTAAGAGGAAAAAAATCAACTCCTTCCATTGCTTTTTTAGCAACTGTTACCGCACAAAGAATTGTAGTATTACCAAGTTTTGCAACAACTGCTCCACCAGCTTGACGGGCAATTTTGCCAGTCTCAAGGGAAAGCATTTTACCATTCCAATTGATTTCTTTTTTAACGATATTGAACATATTTTTCATCTTATGATTAATTACTAGGACAACAAAACACTTTGTTGTGTTTTTGCAGCAAACAATAATGACACCTAAATTTATTTGCTGCGTGGGATACCTGTTTAAGGGTAAGGTATTAGCACCTTGATCGAGATTAGCTCTATTTTAAGTCAATAGAGCTAATCCAAATTTAACTATTTTCTGATTTCTAATTTTTTGATTAGATCTTCATAGCGTTGCACTGATCTAGATTTTAGATAGTCAAGCAAGCTTCTTCTTCTTCCAACCAAAATCAACAGACCTCTTCTTGATGAAAAGTCGCTTTTGTGAACTTTAAGATGCTCTGTAAGATTATTGATTTGTTTAGTGATAACTGCGCATTGTACTTCAGTTGAACCTGTATCTTGCTTGCCTTTAGGGCTGGTTACAGCAAATGCTTTTACAACTTCTTTCTTTGATTGTGTAAGAATCGACATTCTTTTTTCCTCATCTATTACTTTAATTAACTAAAAACATTGACTGGGCTAAGTAGATTTTCTTCAAACTTACCTAAACCAATTAATTCACCATTATTAACAACGCGAGCATTACTTAAACAAGATGGCTTGAGAGATGCATGATTTAAATCTGCAGTAGAATCTGAAACAAAATAATTGCCTGAAACAACATTGATTGTGACAACCTGACCATTTTTGAACCTAGCGGCATCCAGATCATTTAAGCTGATCTCTATCATAAAATCTAAGACATCGTGCAAACAAAGCATCGAGCTATCAAGAAAACGGCCGCCATAATTAGCCAGCGTTTTTAACTTAGCAAGTGAAATTGTTTTGTCGTAAAAAAATTTTCCAACTTGCAGCCTAGTAAGCTCAGATACATATCCGCAAACGCTAATTTTTCTGCATAAATCACGAGCAAAAGATCGCACATAAGTGCCTTTGGAACATTCAATTTCGAAGTCACCGAATTCTGCAGTATTTTGAATTAATTTGGCCGAAAAAATTGTCACTTCGCGTTCTTTAATTTCAAAATCTATATCTTTACGAGCCAATTCATAAGCTCTTACACCATTAATTTTTATGGCTGAAAATCGCGAAGGAACTTGTCTGATTTTGCCGATAAAATGTGGTAAAGCCGAAATTATTGCCGCAGTTTTTGGCCTTGCTTCACTGGTTTCCATAACTTTTCCTTCAATATCATCACTATCACGAAACTCACCCCAAGAAATTCTAAAAAAATATTTCTTCTGAGCTCCTTCAATATATTGGCAAGTTTTAGTGGCTTTATTTAAAGCTATAGGAAGAACGCCCGAGGCAAATGGATCAAGAGTTCCGGCGTGTCCAACTTTTTTGGCACCCGTAAGTCTTTTTACAATCGCCACAACTTTAGCTGATGAATAGCCCAGAGGTTTGTCAATATTAAGCCAGATATTTTGGGATTGGAGATTCAAGGATTTGGGAGATTGGAAATTGCGATCTGTTATGCATCTTAGCAAAAAAAGAGATTTATGTAAGAAACACAAATCTCTTTTTCTTAAATTTATTAAACCGTATTGGCACCAGAAATGATGTCGATAAGTTCCTTAGTGATATTAGCTTGTCTAGTTCTGTTATAAACCAGAGTAAGATTTTTGATCATCTTACCAGCATTATTTGAAGCGGCTTCCATGGCGGCCATTCTGGCACCTTGTTCAGAAGCGCTATTTTCTAGCAATTCATTATAGATTTGCATGGTCAAACTTTTTGGCAAAAGGTCATGAAGAATTTCTTCTTGATCAGGCTCATATTGCATTGGTGATTCAAGAGCAGTCTCTTGATCAAGTTTAATATTAGCTTGTACAGGAATTAATTGCTTACAAACTTGCTCTTGCAAAATTGCTGATTTGAATTTGCTGTAGATAACTTCGCAAACATCGAATTCATGATTAGCGTATTTTTCTACTAATTTTTGAGAGATTTCTTCAGCACTTTTATGCTCAATAATGCCTCTGAAAATTCCAAAAACATGATCAATGATTCTTTTTCCGTAAAGTGATTTCAATTGTTCGTAGGCTTTTTTACCAACACAAAGAATTTTTACTTCGCGGCCTTCAGAGATCAAGTTATTGATGTGATTCTTAGCAAATTTTACAGTAGCGGTATTTAAACCACCGCATAAACCACGGTCAGAAGATAAAATTACTACTAAGTGGGTAGTATTTTTACCATTGCCGGTAAGAAGTGGGAATTTTTCACTTAAATTTCCACGCACTGCAGCATTTGAAGCTAGCTCAGAAACAATCTCGTGAATTTTTTCAGCATAAGGGCGAGAAATTTCAACCGCATGCTTAGCTTTTTTCAAACGAGAAGCCGCAACCATTTTCATGGCTTTGGTCATTTTTTGTGTCGATTTTACCGACTTAATTCTGAGTTTTAGCGATTTTAAATTTGCCATTGTCCTAGAATTATTTACTGATGAGATAATCTATCATTAAGACCAGCATGGTCGAATGAAGCAGAAGGAGTTTGATTCAAGAAAATTGCTAAAAATTCTTCAATCGCTTTTTTAAGAGCAACTTCTGTAGTTTCAGAAATTTTTTGCTCTTGTTTGATTGAAGCCAAAATTTCTGGATGTTGAGATTTTAATTTGCGTAAGAATTCTTTTTCAAAACGCACAACATCTTTAACCGGAACATTATCTAAGTAACCTTTAACACCAGTGTAAATTGAAGCAACTTGGTCTTCTAAAGTAACTGGAGAATATTGTTCTTGTTTCAAAAGCTCGGTTAATTTGCGACCTTTATCAAGCAATTTTTGAGTAGCTTGGTCAAGATCAGAACCGAATTGAGCAAAAGCTTCAAGCTCACGGAATTGCGCCAAGTCAAGCTTAATAGTTCCAGCAACTTGCTTCATAGCTTTCGTTTGTGCGGCAGAACCTACACGAGAAACTGAAAGACCTACATTCACCGCTGGTTTGATACCTTTGTAGAATAATTCTGTTTCTAAGAAAATTTGTCCGTCAGTAATCGAAATTACATTGGTTGGAATGTAAGCAGATACATCGCCAGCTTGAGTTTCGATGATTGGAAGTGCGGTTAATGAACCACCACCCATTGCATCAGACATTTTAGCAGCGCGCTCTAATAAACGAGAGTGAACATAGAATACATCTCCCGGATAAGCTTCGCGTCCTGGTGGGCGACGAAGAAGAAGTGACATTTCGCGATAAGCAACAGCGTGCTTAGAAAGATCATCATAAGCAACCAAAGCATGCATGCCATTGTCGCGGAAATATTCGCCAACTGTACAACCAGTATAAGGAGCGAAGAATTGTAGAGCCGCACTTTCAGAAGCAGTTGCAGAAACAACCACAGAATATTTCATCGCACCAGCATCTTCCAAAGTTTTAACGATTTGGGCAACTGTTGATCTTTTTTGGCCGATCGCAACATAGATACAGAAAAGTTTTTGCTTTTCATCATTATCAGCGTGAGCTTTAGCTTGGTTGATGAATGTATCTAACACGATTGCAGTTTTACCAGTTTGACGATCCCCAATGATCAATTCTCTTTGTCCACGACCAATTGGAATCAAACTGTCAATTGCTTTGATACCCGTTTGCATTGGTTCGCCAACTGATTGACGAGCGATAATTCCAGGAGCTTTAACTTCAACACGACGATATTCAACATCTTGTAACGCACCTTTTCCGTCGATTGGATTTCCAAGAGCGTCAATAACGCGGCCCAAAAGACCTTTTCCAACTGGAACTTCTACAATTTTACCAGTTCTTTTAACATCAGAACCTTCCTTGATTGTTTGAGCATCACCGAAAACTACGATACCAACATTGTCAGTTTCAAGGTTAAGTGCCATGCCTTTAACACCAGAAGCAAATTCAACAAGTTCACCAGCCTGAACATTATCAAGGCCATAAACTTTTGCAATTCCGTCACCAATTTTAACTACTTCACCGATTTCTTTAAGTTCCGCAGAAGTTCTGAAATTCTCGATTCTTTTTTGTAGGATGTTGGAAAATTCTTCGACTCTAAATTCCATAATATTTTGATTTTTGGTTGTTATGAATTTTGTTAATTAAGACTTTTAATTAATGGCGCTGGCGAATTCTTGACTCAAATTCAGCAACTGATTTTTCAGACTTGCATCAATGACATCAGAACCGATTCTAACTTGAAAACCACCTAGAATTTGTTGATTGATGGTTTTTTTAACTTCGATCACTTTATCCGAATATTTCTTTTCGATTAAAGCTTTTATTTGGCTTAACTGCGCTGCTTCAGGCTCGGCAGCAAAGGTTATTTCTGCTTCTAAAATATTTTTTTGTTTTTTTAGTAACACAGAAAATTCTGCGTAAACTTCTAAAAATAAACTCAATCTTTTATTGTCAGCAAGAGTTAGAAAGAAGCTAGAAACAATTGGCTCAAAAGAAAATTTTTGAGTAATTTCTTCCATAATTTTAACTAAATCATTTCTTGAAATTACCGGATTTTGCAATTCATTAGCAAAATCATAAGTAAAATGACTTTTGAAAACTTCTAATTCTGCTGCGATTTTATCAACAGCATTATTTTTTTTAGCTGCTGATAACAAGGCTTTAGCATAATTTCTAGCAATGACAGAGGATTTTAGCATTATAGATATTTTCTAAATTCTTTAGGGCTGGAACATCGACTAAGACGACGAAAAGGCTGCGCAAATTACTTTTTTGGAAATAAAAAGCAACCCGCGATATGTGATAATTAGACTTTCTATATTCTAAATGTATTTAGAAAGATTTCACAATTCACGAGATATTATTCTATCTGCCTTTATCCCACACAATAAAAGGAGAAAGACCGAGTTTCCACTTAATATAATCTTTTGAAATAATGCGCACCCATCTTATTATTATATCGTCAACTTCATTATTAAGTGCTTGTGCTATAGATAATTTTTCAATCTCAGTTGCCCAAGATCCACAGCTAAATAAAAATATTTTATCAGCATGATCTTTGATCATTTCATGATTTAAGATTTCTTGATAACTACTATGATTCCGATAGCTCTCTCCACCATCGTTAATAATATCTGCAGTTATTCTTAACATCATTTCTTGTAATAATTTTTCACCATCTGCAATTTCAGAAAAGGCCGATTTTAGAATTGCGAAACTCACTTCCATTTTATCAAAAATTTCTCTTCTTAATTTTGACATTTTATCTCGGTGCCAATCCATAAAGAAGGCAATGTCGGATATTTTATAAAGAGAAATAAAATGATGATCTTCGTCACCAGAAATTTTCAGAATTGGTTCTGGAAAATAAAATGGGGCCTGAGACAAATTAATAGATCTTTTTTGCGAATTATCAGAGTTAATTTCCAGATCATTAATCTTTTCATCATAGCTATCGAAGATAAAATATTCAGATTCACTATCGCGAATATTCTCAAGAAGAGACCAAATATTGGCAATTGGCAAATATGGCGCTACATCTAAACAAACAACTAAATCAGCTTTTGGAATAAACTCATTACTCGCATCTAAAGTGATGAAAGTTTTATTTTCTTCACCTGCGAAATATTTACAATTATCACGGATAATTTCTTCAGAAATATTCACCCCAATATAGCGCAAATTTTTGTCGGAAATCAGCTGATTATTTGCAATTTCGTCTCTATTTCCGCATTGAATTTCTAGAATGGAGCTGATGTTTTGAAGATGCTGTTTGATTGCATCAAAATATGGTTTTACCTGTGAATTGTTAGTCGATTTAGCAAAAATATTTTTTACTTTCTCAATATTTGAGACCTCTTGCCATTCTTCAAAAAGACCCTGTTTAGAATGTTCGCGTATTTTTCTGTTTCTAAAATCAAGACCAGAAAATCTTTCGTAATCTCGCAAAGTTCTTACATTTCCATGAGAATATTTTTCAATATCTTGTAACGCTTCTGGATTAGAAGAAATCTTGGTTCCAGTAATATGCAAAACTCTTTCTTTAGAGATCGCATCTCTTTTATTGATTGCAGGATTATCATCCCAAACCAAGGCTCTGTCTTGTTGCCCAACTCCTATAGGATTATAAAGATGAAAAATTATAATACGGTGAGGAACAAACAGATCATATCCAGATGTCCAGAGCCTTATCGCCGTAGTTATTTCTTCACCTAAAAAGAAAATAAATGGATCATATGGAATATTTCTGACATCAGATAAGGTAAAAGAAAATCCTGCTGAAAATAAGGCGTGATGAATTGGAGCGCTAAGATTTAAAGCATATCCTCCCGTAGTTCTGGCGACTCCTTCATGGCTAAAAAACACTCTTGAATTAGGAGTGTGACCACGAAGTTCTTGACCTATTTCATATCCACATACTGCGGTTGTTAGAAGCGGTTTATGGCCTTTATCAATAAGATCTTTGCAAGATATTACGCAGGTTTCATCCCAATTTTCTTCAAATCTCATATGAGAATCGATGGTTAGAAACCATTTCTCACCTTGCCATAATTTTTGTATTTGGCTTCTTGCCCAACCAACTCCTTTGCTTTCCAAATGATGTATATTTTCAATTCTTAATTGATTTGGTCTTGGAAAAGGAATCTGAAAAAGACGAGCATCAGAGTCATCTTGCATATTATATTGGTGACATATTCCGATAAAAATATTTTCCGGTCTTTTGGCTTTTTTAAAAATATCTTGAAGAGTGTGTTGTAATTCTGGATCTCTATAGCTGGCTATTGAAACAAAAATACTATCGTCATCACTATATAAGTTCTGCATTTCTATCTAGTTTATTTTTACCTTATTGAAAATTCTATCTATTTACCGGATCAACATTTTCTAAATTCTCATAATGCCCTGAATCAAGTTCGTGTTTTTTATCAGTCTTGGTGCTAGCAATGTGAAATAAAGCATCTCCTTTATTGGCCAAAGGCAGCATTGACATGCCAACAATTATTCCATCTTCATTGGCTTTTATTAGAGTTCTGTGATCGCCAAAAGGATTGGCAATTTCGCCAAGCACTTCACCTTTTTTAACTAATTTACCTAATTTTTGATGAGGAATATGAATGCCACTTCTTGGAGAGCGCACCCATGAACTTGAACGAGCAACAAAGATTTTTTTCTTAGAAACTTCGCAAACTTTGGCTTTGATCATGCCAATTTCGCGCATGAAATTTAAAATTCCTTCAACTCCAATATTAATTACTTCTTCGCTAAATCTTAAAGCTTCACCACCTTCATAAAGCAGCATCGGAATGTCTAAACCAGCTACAGATTCTCGCAAAGAACCGTCGCGCAAATTAGAGTCGATAATTACAGGAGCGCCGAAGGCTTTGGCTAAATTAAAAGTTTTTTCATTATCGATATTAGCGCGAACTTGTGGATAATTATTGCGATGAAAAGCACCAGTATGAAGGTCAATTCCGTAGTCAGATTGCATCACAACTTCACGCATAAATTTATAAGCAAGTTGCGAAGCCAGAGAACCATTTTTCAAACCCGGAAAACAACGATTTAAATCGCGACGATCTGGCAAATAACGCGAACGATCATTAAAGCCAAAAATATTAACAATTGGAATCGCAATCAAAGTGCCGCGAATATTTTTAATAACGCCCGATTTTAAAATTCTTTTAACAATTTCAATGCCGTTAATTTCATCACCATGAATTGTGGAAGAGATGAAAAGAGTTGGACCATCTTTTTTCCCGCAAACAACTTCGATAGGAATTTTTACATCGGTGAAATCATAAATCGCACCCATGTCGATATTAACGCGTTTGCGTTCACCTCTTTTGACAGAAACACCATCAATCTTAATAACAGTTTTATTTGATAGATTGGCAGATTTGCTAGAAATTTTATCCTGCATTATTTTTGCATTAAATTGTTAGTCATATCAAAATATAAAGGCTTGCCGCTTGAGAATTTTGGCTCATAAAGCGCATTGACAAAGTGGATTTCTTTTTCACAATCGCACCTTCTCTCATAAGTCTTCCGAACCAATTGCAATCTTGATTCAAAATAACATGACCATTACAGATAATAAAATCCTAATCATAGACAATGTTTTTACGCAAGCCGAATGTTCAGCCTTAATTGAATATTATAATATTAGCGGCCCCACCCATAAATGGCAGAATTTTCTGCCGATGACTATAAAACAAAATGATGAGTTTTTAAGCCCTAGAATTAAGAAAATAGAAAATTTAGCAAAAAATAATTTTGATCAAAATATAGTTATCGATTGGTGTGAAATTGTTAGATGGCCTGTTGAAGCTTTCCAAAATTTGCATTTGGACACTTCAAATAAAAACACCATTTTAACATCAATCACTTATTTGAATAATGAATATGATGGCGGCCAAACTTTTATATATGAAGATATTGAGGTCATTCCAAAAATAGGCAGAACGGTGATTTTTAACGGCCAATTTTACAAACATGGTGTGAGAAAAATTCTATCAGGATCAAGATATACTTTACCAATTTGGTATAAAATGAATGATGCTGTTTAAGCTAAAATTTATAGCATGTTTTTGCTGCTAAAAAATCTAGGAATGAAGCAATTTATCTTTGCTTGATTATTTCCAAGCTGGATCCTAGAAGGAAATCAAATTTACAATTACTCGAAAATAAATAAGTTCAAAATGTCCTCTACAAACAATAAAATCATAGTCCTAGATAATGTTTTTACCAAAGAAGAATGTTTATCAATGACCTCTTATTATGATAACAACATCTCATCTTCTCAATTCAGCAAAGAAACTCTAAATAACTTTATCGACATCAATCTAAATGATAGTTTTTTATCTCCTAAAATTAGAAAAGTAGAAAACATCGCCAGAAATAATTATGATCCAAATATAGGAATTGATTGGGGCCATGTTGTAAATTGGCCAGTTGGAGCTTCTCATAATTTGCATCTTGATTTCAGAAAACAAGACACCGTTTTATCATCAATAACATATTTAAATGATGATTACACTGGCGGAGAAACCTTCATAAAAGATGATTTACAGATTATTCCAAAGGTGGGCAGAACTATATTTTTTAATGGTCAGCAATATGTACATGGTGTGAAAAAAATCTTATCAGGATCAAGATATTCTTTACCACTTTGGTATAAAATGTATGACCCTGCTTTAAACGGACCGAAAATTACGCGTTAGAATTTATATTTTTGGACGATTTAAAAACGCATAAGATAAAATTTTATAGCATAATTTCGCCGCCAAGAAATCGCATGAATGTAACAATTTTACAGGCGCTAATTCTACCACATCGGCGCCCACAATATTACAAATTTTACTAGCTTCGCGAATAATATCTAAAGCATCTTCCCACATCATTCCACCTGGTTCTGGAGTTCCTGTTGCTTGCATTAAACTTGAATCGAATCCATCCAAATCAAAGGTTACAAAAACTGGGCGACCTCTTAAAGATTCCACAATTTTTTTGGCATCCCAAGTTCTTTTATCTTTGGCAAAGTGAATGGTGATGCGGTGCGCATTGGCTTCAAGATAAGGAATTTCGCTGGCTGAAATATTGCGAATTCCGCAAGAAATTAAAGTTGAGATTGGATTGTCCATCACACGGCGAAGTGCGGCGGCGTGAGAATAATGTTCGCCATCATAACCATCGCGAAGATCAGCGTGAGCATCAAAATGCAAAATTGCCAAGTCCGGATATTTTTTTACAAAAGGACGAATTGAACCCGCGGTGATTGAATGTTCGCCACCCAAAATTAAAGGAAATTTTCCAGCATCTAAAATTTTCTCAGTGATTTTTTCTAACTGTTTTAAAGATTTTACAACTGAACTTTTATCAATTTTTGGTTCTTTCAAAGTGGCCACGCCATATTTGCGGAAAGCTTCGCACCAAAATTCTTCATCAAAAAGTTCAACTTGTTTTGAAGATTTAATAATTGCCTTCGCACCATTTTTTGTGCCGCCGCCATAACTAACAGATGCTTCTAAACCAAATGGCACAACGATTACTTTCGCTTCATCAATTGATTTTAAATATTTCTCTTCAACACCCAAAAAACCACTTTTTTGCGATACAAATTCTAATGAATCGAGTGGCGATTTTACTGAATTTTTAGCAATTATTTTTGTCATTTTTTGCCCTTATTTAGAATTTAAAATATTTACATGTCCCATCTTTCTACCTTCAGCAACCTTGTCTTTGCCATAAAGATGAATTTTAGCGCGGGGGTTTTTGGTGAATTCTTCTAAGTTATTTACTTCCTGCCCAATCAAATTTTTCATGTGACCTTCCGAGTGAAACTGCGTTGATCCTAAAGACAATCCTGAAATTGCGCGAATTAATTGCTCAAATTGTGAAGTAATTGACGCATCCATTGAAAAGTGGCCAGAATTGTGTGGGCGTGGCGCCAACTCATTTACTAAAAGAGTTTCATCATTCATCACAAAAAATTCTACGGCCAAAACGCCAATCAAATTTAATTTATCGGCAATTTTAATTGCGGTTTTTTGAGCTTCGATTTTTAAATTTTCTGAGATTTTTGCTGGATAAATACTTTGATCTAAAATGGCGTTTTTGTGAATGTTCGTAAGTGGTTCGTAGCAAGTGATTTCATTGTTTTTTGAGCGCGCTACAATTGCTGAAATTTCGCTGGTGAAAGGACAAAATTTTTCTAAAATTAATTTTTGCGAACCAGCTGATGACCAAGCATTCTCGGCGTCAGCAGCATTTTCTAAAACAAATTGTCCTTTGCCATCATAACCCATTGTGGCAGTTTTTAAAATGGCTTTACCGAATTTTGTAAGATTTTTCTGCAAATCTTCCAAGCTTTTAACTTCAGCAAAATCAGCTGTTTTCACATCAATTTCATTCAAAAAACTTTTTTCTAGAATGCGATGTTGCGTAGTTTTTAAAACATCAGCATTTGGATAAACTGCTTTTAAAGAACTTAAGAATTCCACAGTTGCAGCCGGAATATTTTCAAATTCAAAAGTGGCAACATCAATTAAAGAGGCGAATTTTTTTAGAGCTTCTTTATCATCATAATCAGCAACAATAGTTTGGTTGGTGACAAAACTGGCGGGCGAATTTTTTTGATCGGTAAAAATTACCGTACGAAATCCAAGACTATGCGCCGCAAAGCAAGCCATTCGACCAAGCTGTCCGCCACCAATTATGCCGATGGTTGAATTTGTTTTCAAAATTGTTTCTTGATTGGGCATTAGCTGTTGAAATAGCTTTATATAGAGAATAGATTGATCTGATTCGATATAAAAATTCATCAGATTCAATGGGGATCCCTGCAAAGCGGGGCGCGACTCGTGTCGCGTAAAATTTAGAAATATATTTAATCTTGATTAAAGATATTTAAAAGAAGCGCGGGAAAATAGTTTTTACGCAAAATTAATCAATAAATTTATGGAAAAAAGAATATCGCCGGAATTATTGGAAATACTGGCCTGCCCTTTATGTAAAGGAGATCTTATTTATGATGAAAAAAACTCAGAATTACTTTGCTTGAACGACAAACTTGCTTACAAAATTATTGATGGAACTCCGATCATGTTGATTGATCAAGCGAGAAAAATAGAAGAATAAATTAATTAAAAACATGGGCCGCAAATTTATACCCGTTAGAAAAGCCAAAAGAATGAAGAAATCTTCGCGTCAATGGCTGCTGCGTCAAATTAATGATCCATTTGTGGAAAAGGCTAAATCTGAAGGCTGGAGATGTCGCGCTGCTTTTAAAATTATCGAAATTGATGAGAAATTTAAGCTGTTTAAAAAAGGCAAAATTGTGGTCGATTTAGGTGCGGCACCGGGCGGCTGGAGTCAATATGTTGTAACCAAAGTTGGCGACGGAAGAGTTGTGGCAATTGACTTGCTTGAAATGGATGGCCTTCCTGGAGTTCTTTCTTTTCAGCAAGATTTTTTGGTTCCCGAAGCTTCAGAAAAAATTATCGAACTTCTTAAAACTATTGAGAGAAATAAAATTGGTCGCTGCGATGTAGTATTGTCGGACATGGCGGCAAACACCACGGGAGACGCTGGAACTGACCATTTACGCATCATTGATCTTTTGGAAGGCGCACTAGATTTGTCAGCAAAAATTTTAACCAATGGCGGAAGTTTTGTTGGCAAAATTTTCCAAGGCGGAAGCTCTGATGAAATAATCAAAAAACTGCGTCAAAATTTTTCAATCGTGAAATATTTCAAACCAAATTCTTCAAGAAAAGATTCAACTGAAACTTATTTGGTGGCTCTTGGATTTAGGAGCAACCTAAACATTAATTAGAAGTAATGAAAACTTATACAGAATTGCCATCGTCCAAAAAAACAACTCTTCCTGAAATAGAGAATTTATCAGGAGTAGTTGAAGAAAAGATTAAGAATGTCTTTATAAAAAATATTGTAAAAAAATTTCTTGAAAATCTAGAATCACAAGAAGAAATATATGAAATCAACTCATTTATCGATACTTATAGTGAAGATCACGGGCAGAAATGTGAGGCATTTGTCCGAGCCATTAAAATGATGCGTTCCTTTACAGAAGGAAAATCAAAACCTAGCAATAGGGATATTGATAGGTTTGATAGTTTTGTAAAAAGTGTTGGAGTAGATTTTTGTTTTCAACTTACCAATGAGAGTAATGGATTGCTGCATTGCTTAACTCAGATTGGTGGACCACTAGAATTTCTAGAAGTTCTAAAAAATAATAATGCCGATTTTGCTTCCTCTAAAAGCGATTACCTTAACACACCGCTTCTTTGGGCAATAGCAAATGCCCAAAATGATTTCGCTGTAAGTTTTCTAGATTTCTCTTCTACCAATAATCTAGATGTCGGAATTGATCATCGCGCTTATGGTCACAATACCGCCTTGCATTTGGCCGCTGCAAAGGGATATGTCGATCAAGATTATGACAAGGTAAAATTAAGAACATCAAGCGCCCAACTTACTCAAAATCTTATTAACAACGGCGCCAATCCTAATATTCTAAATGATCTTCAGTATAGCCCTCTTGACTTGGCGGTAATTCGTGGGGATTTAGAAACTACTCAAGCAATTTGTTCATCTTCAATTCTCAGCCACGAAACAATTACAAAGGCACAAACTATAATTGAGGAAAGACAAAAAAATTCTCAGAACAATCCTGAATCTGCTAAAGAAGTAATATCTTTAATAACCCCAGAAAAAACTTTTCTAAATCCAAATGCAGGCAATTTTACAATAGAAAATATTCAAGAATTACAGAATTTATTAGAACAGACAAAATCTAAAGGACCAAGTAGCGCTATATCTCTATCAAAAGCAAATTCACTTATGCCCATCTCTGAACGCTGCATAATTTCATAAATGCTTTTGAAAATCTTTTTTGTGATCAATGTTTAATTAAACAACATTTCCACCGGAAATAATTGCTAAAATTTTCGGATTTTTTAATTGAGGATTTTTTTGTAAAAACTGCACTGCGCCAGCAATTGTAAGGGCCGAAGTCGTTTCAATTTTTTGATCCAACATTTCTGATAATTTTTTTTGCCAGAATATTATTTCTTCTTCACTGATTTCGCAAAAGCCAGCTAGTTTTTTTAAGTAACTAAATGACTGCGGCAAAACCTTTAAAGTTCTAGCTCCGTCAGCAACTGTGTTTGGCGTATCTTCATAACCAACAATTTCTCCTCCGCGCACTGATCTTGCTGCATCATTGCCATTCAAAGGTTCGCAGGCAAAAACTTGAGCTTTTGGTGAAAGACCCAAACTTGCTAAATAAGTTCCCGAAGCCAAACCGCCGCCGCCACATGATGCAAAAATTGCATCCATTTTACCAATTTCTGAAAGAGCTTCAAAGGCTGCAGTTGCTTGGCCTAAAATTATATCATCGCCATCATTTGGATGAATAAAAACGAAACCTTCTTTTTGTTTATCTTCGGCAGCTTTATTCACATCCGCTCTTTTTTCTAATAACACCACTTCAGCGCCGAAGCTTCTGGTGGCAGCAATTTTCACGGGTGAAGCTTTGGTAATCATGTAAATTAAGGCTGGCACCCCAAACTCTTTACAAGCACAAGCAATTGCCTGAGCGTGGTTTCCCGAACTTTGCGCCACAACTTTATCTGGAAATTTTCCGAATTTTTCTTTGTAAGCCAAAAGAGAATTGAAAGCGCCGCGAGCTTTGAAAGACTTGGTTTTTTGCTGATTTTCCATTTTCAGAAAAATCTGCGCGCCCAATTCTTGATTTAATTTTTCGTTAGAAATTACAGGAGTTTTTTCGATGTAATTTTCAAGGCGTCTAGCTGCAATTTTTACTTGCTCAAAATTTAATTCGGTCATTGCTTGAAGTTATTTAGCAAATAATTGGGATATGTCTTTAAAGGCTTTAAATTCAAGGGCGTTGCCACTTGGATCACAAAAAAACATCGTGGCTTGTTCGCCAGTTTGGCCTTTAAATCTAATGTAAGGTTCGATCACAAATTTTACATTGTGAGACTTTAAGCGATCTGCAAAGTCGTGCCATTGTTGCCAATCTAAAACTACGCCGAAATGAGGAACCGGAACGCCGTGGCCGTCAACTGCATTTACAATTGTTTCGCTTTTTTGGGGATGTAAATGAGTGACAAATTGATGACCGAAAAAATTCCAATCAATCCAAGACTCGCTTGAGCGACCTTCAGAGAAGCCGAGAAATTCACCGTAAAATTGACGAGTTTTTTTTAGATCACTGACAGGAACCGCTAAATGAAAGGGCTGAAGCATGAGGATTACTTAACAATTTATTCGTGAATGAGATCCCGAAACAAGTTCGGGATGACGAAGTCTTGGGTATAGATATTACCACTTTCGTCATCCTGAACTTGTTTCAGGATCTTTTGCAACTACTTAATTTCGAAAATTGCATCAACTTCAACTGCAACTCCGAAAGGCAAAGAACCAGATCCAACAGCCGCGCGAGCATGTTTTCCAGCATCACCCAAAACTTCAACCATCAAGTCAGAAGCGCCATTTGCAACTGCAGGGTGATCTTTAAAATTAGCATCACCATTAACGAAGATTCCAAGTTTTACGCAGCGAACCACACGCTCTAAATCTCCATCGCAAGCCACTTTCAATTGAGCCAAAAGACCAATTGCACAAAGACGCGCCGCTTTTTTTGCATCTTCCGCAGAAATTTCTGAACCAACTTTTCCAATTGCCTGCAATTTGCCAGCTTCAAATGGAAGTTGACCAGAAACGATAACTTGGTTGCCCGATTTCACAAATCCAACATAGTTAGCAACTGGCGCCGCTGGAGTTGGTAGAATGATTCCAAGTGCTGATAATTTTGCTTCAATTTTTGACATTTTTACTCCGTTTTTTGATTAATTTTTTAGTCCAAGATTTTTAACTCTAATTTCTAAAGCTCTCTCAGAAGCCTGAAAAATTACAGACATCTCCCTTAGAGATTTTTTTTCTTCACAATAATAATATTCTACAGCATCTTTCGGCATTAAAAGAGCGGCCGCAAAAGCATTCGCTTCAGATTCATGTTCTGAGGTAATATTGGGATTGAAAAGTTCGTCTGCCTTAGAGGTTCTATAAGCGGGGGTATCGTTTACGCCGTCTCCTATTTTATCTTTGTGAAGCAAGAAATGACCTAGCTCGTGAGCCATGGTGAAGCGCTTTCTATAATAAAACTCACTTTTTTGGAGTGAAATTTTATAATCTTCTTCTCCCACTTTTCTAATCTCGCCACTTAGCCCATCGGCCAATTCAGCATTCTTATCGAGCTGAATACCATGAAGACGAATCATGCCCTCGATGTTCACTGGAAGACTGTTTAATAACTCTTTTAAGTTTTGGTTTTTCATATTTTGCCTCATATTTACAAATTTTCGTACTCTTCTTTCATGTCTTTCTTCGCTTCTTGCTTTGCTTCTTTAACTATGTCAACTCCCATTAAAATCTTTCCCACCACCTCTTCTTTTATTCTCTCTCCATTTTCTCTAATCCATACCGCGGCTACAGACCTAGCAATATCCTCAGAGCTTTCCTTAATGTGCAAAAATCCAAAAATCGCTCCAAATCCAATAACTATCCCAAATAAAGCAAGCACTAATGTAATTGTATCAAGCCTGCCAAGCTGACTAGCATAAGAAATTGAATCAGCAACACTCTCCAACTTTATGCATTTCAAACTTTTTAAATAATATTCCTTAGATTCTTCAATTTTATATTTCTCATCTCCTATTTTTAAAAGCATCCAAAGAAAACTTAAGCAGAAGACATTTGTTAGTAAGCTTAGACCAATAAAAAAGTTTTTTAGAATTTTCATGATTCGGATTTGTTTGTGATGTTTGCGTCGCCGAGTTGCTCTAGTTTTTTAATTATCTACCAACAATCCCCAATTTTTCAAACAATTTCTGATCCTTCTCAGCTTCAGGATTAGAAGTAGTTAACAATTTTTCACCATAAAAAATTGAATTAGCGCCCGCCAAGAAACACAAAGCTTGAGTCTGTTCATTCATATTTTCTCTGCCTGCCGACAAACGCACCACCGATTTTGGCATCATGATTCTAGCAACGGCAATGGTGCGAATAAATTCAAATTGATCTAATTCTGCCACTTCTTCCATTGGCGTGCCTTTAACTTTCACCAACATGTTAATTGGAACTGATTGCGGATGTTGTGGCAAATTGGCCAAAATGATCAACATTTTTGCGCGATCTTCAAGCTTTTCTCCCATACCAACAATACCGCCAGAACAAACATTTAAGCCAGCTTCGCGCACATTTTTTAAAGTGTTTAAACGATCTTCAAAATTTCTAGTTGAGATAATTTCAGAATAAAATTCTGGAGAAGTGTCGATATTGTGATTGTAAAAATCTAAGCCCGCTTCCTTCAATTTCTTGCTTTGCTCATCTGTCAACATTCCCAAAGTCATGCAAGTTTCAAGACCTGTATTTTTAACTTCTCCAATAATGTTACAAATTGTTTCAACATCGCGATCATTAAGATTTCTCCAAGCGGCACCCATGCAAAACCTTGAGGCTCCTGCTTCTTTAGCATTTTTAGCGGCATCTAAAATTTTACTAATTTCCATCAAAGATTCTTTTTCTAGGCCAGTGTTGTAATGGGCTGATTGCGGACAATATTTACAATTTTCTGGGCAAGAACCAGTTTTAATGCTGAGAAGCGTGCTAATTTGCACGGCGTTTTGATTGTGATTAGCGCGATGTATTTGGGCAGCTTTGAAAATTAAGTCGTTAAAAGGCAAATTAAAAAGATCTATAACTTCCTCAACCTTCCAATCATGCTTGGTTTCATTGCCAATTAAAGTGTCGAAAAGCTGCTTGGCTAAATTTTGTATTTCATGAACTTGTTGCATGCGTTCTTTGTGAGAAATTTATTTATCAGAAATATTGGGAGAAGGCGAAATTATCAATTTTACTTCCAAATAATCAAACACTTAAAAAGCTTGCCCATTTGCTTTTTATCAATCAGGCGATCGATTTCGCTATTGATTTCGTCTTGTTGCTGAAGCGATTTATTTTCGAGCAGAATTTTTCGGCGCTCTTCAATTCCAAGACTCAAGAAAAAATCTGCTTGTGAAATTAGTGAAGAATTTAGGCTGTAATTTTTTGCAATATTTTCAAGCATTGGGAAATTGACTAGAGCTGTAATATCAGCCTCTCCTGGAGTTTTTAGACAATCGTAGAATTGATGATTTTTTAAGGCTTGAAGTGTGTTTACGAAGTCGTTTTTTATGTAACCGTAATCGATGATAAGAGCAATTCCGCCTTGTTTTTGTAAGGCCAAAGACAATTCCTGCATGAAGTTCGCTGCAGAAAAACTATGTTCAAAAACTGCGCCTTCCCCTACAACCTCGTCATCCTTGGATGCTTCAGCATCCGAGGATCTCATAAGTTCAGCCTCCGAGCTTGCTGAGTTTAAGATTCCTGAGATCCTCGGCACTGCATGCCAAGGATGACGAGTGTTGGAATTGGTAAGTAATTTCTCAATAATGCCATTTTTTATTGGATCAAATTTTTCAGTAAAAAATCCTAATTCTTCACCATTAATTCCAACGGTTTTTTCGCACCAGCCTTGAGAATTTTTAATAAATTGATTGATGGCAAAGCAGTCAAATAGCTCGTTGGCGATGAAATAAATTTCTCTTTCTGGAATATTTTTTTCTAGGGAATTTGTAAAATCTTGAAAATTGCTAAACCAATTTATTTGAACACCAATTTCACTTAAATTTTCTTGCTGATTTTTTTGTAAAGCAGGGCTGATTTCAACAATATTAAAAGTGGTTTTTCTTAAAAAATTCTGTGCTTCTGGAATATTTTTTTCTGCTAATTTTTTTATAACTTGAAGCAAATCTTTAAATAAATTGCCGCGTCCAGCACCCATTTCAACCAGCGCTATTGGCCTCTTTGCGTGACTTGCCAAATTTATAAAATAAATGGCAATTAACTCGCCAAAAACTTGGCTAATTTCTGGAGCTGTTGTGAAGTCGCCCGCTTTTCCGATGGGAATTTTTTTTTGGTAATAGCCATAAGTAGGATTGAACAAAGCCTCATTCATAAATTCGGCGATTGTGATTGGTCCGTTAATTTTGATGAGGGATTTGAGGCTGTTGATTAGCATGGGAAAATATATTATCTGTCATTTCGAGAACAGCGAGAAATCTCGGGAAGCTTAAACTCCAAGTTTCAATCTCATGAGATTTCTCGCTGCGCTCGAAATGACAGCTTGGTTAGAAAGATAGTCTGTGTTAAAGACTAAATTAAAAACTAAGAAAATTTTTCAGAATTTTTAAACCTGTTTCGCCGCTTTTTTCAGGGTGAAATTGCAGGCCGATGATATTGTATTTGGCGACTATGGCGCAGATATTTGAACCATATTCCACAAAAGCCAATTCTTGATTTTTATCTGCGCATTTAAAGTGATAGCTATTTGCAAAATAAAGGTGATCGCCGCTTTTAACACCTTGTAATATTTTGTGATTTTCGTCCTTAACCACCAATTCATTCCAGCCCATATGTGGAACTTTTATTGTTTCGCTAGCTATAATTTTTTTCACCTCACCTTTAATAAATCCAAGGCCTTCATGCTCGCCATCTTCATAACCAATTGAAGCTAAAACTTGCATGCCAACGCAGATTCCAACGAAAGGTTTTTTTTCAACCAAAACTTGTTGTTTGATTTCTTCAAGCAAGCCCGAAACTGATTTTAAACCAGCCATACAATCAGCAAAAGCGCCAACTCCAGGTAAAATCAAAAGATCGGCAGATTTAATTTCATTAGGATTTTTGGAGATGATAATTTTGTGATTTTCTTTGATCTTCTCTAGCGAGTTAAGAACCGATTTTATATTTCCCGAACCATAATCAATTATGACAACTTTTTTCATAATTTTAGACGGTAAAATATGGTTCCTGTTTTTTCAGCTTCATCATTTTGCGATGTAATTTTGGATTCATAATCGCGTCATCAAATTCTATGTCATCAAGCTCGCCTTCAAGGCTTTTTATAAAACGCATTTTGGCGTTAACTCTGTCACTTCCAAAAACCAAACCTACAAATTCGTAACCTCTTTTTTTCAAATCTTCGGCAAGCCAAAAATTAGCATTAAGCGCAATGATAAGAAGCAAAGATATTTCAAGCATTGTTTCATCAAAACCCGACAAAGATCCAGACGCACAAAAAGCTGCGAAGAAAATACTAGTTGCCATCAAGACAAGAGACTCTTTCCACATTTTGTGATATAAAAACCAAAAACTACTGAATATGAATGCTGCGCAGGAAAATCCTTCTTTGAGAAGAATGATATCTTCTATTTTTCCTTCTTTATTTTTTTTGATTAGGGCGTTGTAGAGTTTCATGGATGGGAATATTTCTTCTACATTGCGCTCCACTGATAAGAGCGGGAAAAGAGCTTTGGGGCGAGCTTAAAGCCCGCCCTACTAACTTATGCTTTTAAAGCTGATTTAGCTTTTTCAACAATTTTAGCGAAAGTTTCTGGCTCTCTGATCGCAAGATCAGAAAGAACTTTACGATCTAAATCGATATTAGCCAATTTTAGACCATTGATGAATTTTGAATAAATTAAACCATGCTCTCTAACAGCAGCGTTGATTCTTTGAATCCAAAGAGCGCGGAAGTCTCTTTTTCTAGCTCTACGATCGCGGTAAGCGTAACGCAATGCTTTTTCAACTTTTTGAATTGCAATGCGGAAGCAATTTTTTGCTCTGCCGCGATAGCCTTTAGCAAGTTTAAGAATTTTTTTGTGTCTAGCTTTTTTAGTGACACCTCTTTTTACACGACTCATATTTTGTCCTTCTTTAAGTTATAATTTAGTGGCTGTAAGGCATTTTGAATTTCATAATGCTGTGAGAATGTCCAGGAGAAAGTACTGCTTGATTACGCAGCTGTCTGATTCTTCTGTTACTCTTCTTACCTAAATTATGCCTTTTTCCGGCTTGTTTATGAACAAGTTTTCCTGTTCCGGTAACTTTGAATCTCTTCTTAGCCCCGCTGTGTGTTTTCATTTTCGGCATATCGTTTTGGTAATTTAAATTTTAAATTAAAGCAGTTTTGAGGCCGCTAATGGACTAGTGCTAACGCATAAGTCACTTCTTCAGGCGCAAAGGTAGAAAGCCTTAACCTAGGAACCTAGAGACCACGAAAAACATCTTCGTGGATTATTCTCGAGTATTTTAAAATCAGCATCCGCCGATATTAAAATTCAAAGAATTTTGGTGGGATTGATAGGACTCGAACCTATGACCAAGACGTTATGAGCATCCTGCTCTAACCAACTGAGCTACAATCCCGTAAAAACTACAACTCCTACCGACCTCAGTTGGTAGTTTAATTTTGCGCTGCTAATGCAGACGGGGGCTGAGCTACAATCCCGCTGCTGAAAAATTCCCAAGCAAAGTAAGTCGGTTTTTTTGAAAAACTATCTTGAATTACATGGAAAGGGCCGCGCAAATTATCGGCCTTGTTGGTTTTTGCAAGGAATTTGTTGAACCAGCCTTGTCATCTCGAACTTTAGTGAGAGATCTAATGAGGCTCCTGCCGACAAACTCATGAGATCTCTAGCTTCGCTCGAGATGACAGGTTGCATTTAGAATTTAATTAAGCTTTAGGCTTCGCAACTCCAACTAGCGCTGGGCGAATCAAGCGATCAGAAATTGAATATCCAGCTTGAATAACTTGTACAACAGTTCCTTTTTCAGCGTCACTTTCAATTTGGGCGATTGCTTCGTGGAAATTGTGATCGAATTTTTCGTTAAGTGGCGAAAGTCTTTTGATCTGATTTTTTTCTAGAACTTTCATCATTTCTTTTTTGGTCATATTCATGGCCTCGAAGAAATTTTTGAAAGTTGGAGATTTTTCAATTTCTGCTTGTGGAGAATTGTCAGTGGCTAAAAAGAAATTTTCTACAACCACAACTAAATCTCCAGCAAATCCTGAAATAGCATATTTGCCGATTTTTTCCATTTCTTCACGAGAACGCCTTCTGACATTTTCAGTTTCAGCCATAGCGCGCAAAACTTTGTCATTTAAATCGATGACAGCTTTTTCTAACAAAGCGATTTTTTCGTCTTTTGCTGATTCAAGATTTTGTTCTGGCTGATTTTGCTCAGCTAAATTTTCCTCAGACAAATTTTCTTCAGGCAAATTTTCCTCAGGCAAGTTTTCCTCAGGCAAGTTTTTATTTTCTTCCATTTTATGTGTAACTCCAAAAAGATTTTTAAAATTGATCTACAAAAGATATGAACCAACCAGCGAATATTCAATAGACAAATTTCGTTGCTTTATTTCTGCTAAATATCTTAAATCGCAGACCTTGAACACACACTTCTCCAATACAAAATTAATTACAGACATGTCAGAAAGAATTATTGAACAGGCCAATTATTTGGTCCCGATGGTGGTTGAACAAACAGCTAAAGGCGAAAGATCATTCGACATCTATTCTCGTCTTTTAAAAGAAAGAATCATCTTCTTATCTGGCCAAGTTAATGACCAAGTTTCTTCTCTGGTAGTGGCGCAATTGCTTTTCTTAGAATCTGAAGATCCAAAAAAAGATATTTATTTTTACATCAATTCACCTGGAGGCGTTGTAACTTCTGGCCTTGCGATGTATGACACTATGCAATATATTCGTCCAGATGTAGCAACTCTTTGCATCGGACAAGCTGCTTCAATGGGTTCACTTTTGCTTTGCGCGGGTGCTGCTGGAAAAAGATTTTCTCTACCACATTCTCGCATCATGATTCACCAGCCTTCTGGCGGATATCAAGGTCAAGCAACTGACATTGAAATTCACGCTCAAGAAACTTTGGCTTTAAAAAGAAGATTGAATGAAATTTATGCTAAACATACCGGACAAAAGCTAGCTCATATTGAGAAATCAATGGAACGCGACAATTTTATGTCACCTGAAAAAGCTAAAGAATTTGGAATAATTGACGAAGTTATCGAAAAAAGAATCTAAAAATAAAATCATAAATCATGTCAAAGAAAGATAACGAAACTCAAGATCTTTGCTGCTCTTTTTGCGGTAAAAATCAAAATGAAGTAAAAAAATTAGTTGCAGGTCCTACTGTTTTCATTTGCAACGAATGTATCGGACTATGTACTGACATTCTTCGTGAAGACACTAAAAAATCTCCTTTAAATAAAGGCGACGGTTTAAAGCCAACTCCAAAAGAAATCATTAAAGTTTTAGATGATTATGCGATTGGTCAAGAATATGCCAAAAAAGTTTTGGCCGTAGCCGTTTACAATCATTACAAACGCATAGATTCTGGCTTCACTTCTGCTAATGGTGAAGTTGAACTTAGCAAATCTAACATCTTAATGATTGGGCCAACCGGCTGTGGTAAAACTTTGCTTGCGCAAACTTTAGCTAGAATTTTGGATGTGCCTTTCACTATGGCTGACGCCACTTCTTTAACTGAAGCTGGTTATGTTGGTGATGATGTAGAAAATATTATTTCTCGTCTTTTACAAGCTGCCAATTTTGATATTGAAAAAACTCAACGCGGCATTGTTTACATTGATGAAATTGATAAGATTGCTAGAAAATCTGAAGAAGGCGCGAGAAGTCGCGACATTTCAGGTGAAGGCGTGCAACAAGGTTTGTTAAAAATTATTGAGGGCACGGTGGCTTCTATTCCAACTCAACCTGGAAAAAGAAATTCACAACAAGAATATGTGCAAGTTGATACTCGCAATATTTTATTCATTTGTGCTGGTGCTTTTTCTGGTCTTGAAAAAATTATTGCAACTCGCGGTAAAGGCTCTTCAATTGGTTTTGGCGCTGATGTTAGAGCTAAAGATGACCATGAAAGAAAAGATATTTTCAACCATGTTGAGCCGGATGATTTAATTAAATTTGGTTTGATTCCTGAAATTGTAGGAAGACTTCCGGTAATTGCTCCTTTAGAAGGTTTGACTGAAAAAGATTTAGTAAAAATTTTATCTGAACCAAAAAATTCTGTTTCCAAACAATATCAAAAACTTTTCAGTTTAGATAAAGTTGAACTGAATTTTGAAGAAGATGCTTTGGTAGAAATTGCTAGAAAAGCAATTGACCGCAAAACTGGCGCCAGAGGTTTGAGAGCTATTGTTGAGAATGTATTACTTGATACAATGTTTGAAGTTCCTTCGAAGAAAGGAGTTAAATCAGTTAAAGTATTTAAAGAAGTTATTACTGAAGATAAGAAACCTGAAATCACTTATCTTTCTAAGGATGAGCTTGAGAAAGAAGAAACTACTTCTTTAGCGATTGTTCCAGCAAAGGAGAAGAAGGCTTAAACTATTCTCTTTTACATCTACACAACCTGTCATCCCGAACGCATGCGAGGGATCTCTTGAGTATTAGCACCGAAACTCAAAAGATCCCTCACTATGTTCGGGATGACAGGTTTTTTTATGTCCAGATCTTTACTTCCTTATCTTTATTTCCAGCGCATGCAGACCTTTTTTAAACTCATCTTCTAGCAATTTATTAACTTCTCGATGTGCATTAACTGGGCTTAAATTCTGAAATTTATCTGCAGAAATAATCACCGCAAAATGTGTTTCGTTAGTACCATTATCTCCAGCGTGGCCCTGATGTAGGTGAGAATTATTTTTCACTTCTAGAAATTTGGGCTGAAGATTTTTTTCTAACTTCTCAATTATTCTTTCTTTCATTGTTAGTAAATCTGTTGATAAATTGTTAATAACTATCGACTTACCAACAGATAAAATTTTTCATCAAAACTTATCAAATTTTCCAACATTTTATTAACAGTTTTACTAGATGTTGATAAAGTTTTTTAGAAAAATTTTGCCTGTTAATAACTTTTTTATAAACACTATTTTCAAGTGTTTTGAGGTTTTTAATCTGTTAATAAAATTGTTAGTAAATTCTAATTAACCAATCAACAGCTCAATTATATTTATAATAATTAAATGAATAAATTAATTAATACTCTTCTCAAGAAAGAGAATCTTGATCAAGAAAAAATAAATCCGCCAATTTGGATTATGAGACAAGCCGGAAGATATTTACCAGAATATCGCGCCGTAAGATCGAATGTAACTAATTTTTTAGAACTTTGTTACACACCAAAATTAGCTTCAGAAGTTACTCTACAACCAATCTCTAGATTTGATTTTGATGCAGCAATTATATTTTCAGATATTCTTGTAATACCTGACGCTCTAGGAGTTAAGGTTGAATTTGTAAAAAATGAAGGACCGAAATTACAAAAAATTTCTAAGTTAGAAGATTTAAAAAACTTAAAGACGGGCAATATTAAAAGACATTTGCAGCCAGTTTTTGAAGCTCTAGCACTTACCAAATCAAAATTAGATAGCAGTAAAGCCTTAATTGGATTTTCAGGCTCTCCTTGGACTTTAGCTTGTTATATGATTGAAGGTGGTGGATCGAAAAATTTCGAAAATACTCGTAAAAGTGCAATCAAAGATGAAGAATTTTTTGCACAGTTAATTGAAATTTTAACCCAAAGTATAATTGAATATCTATCTCACCAAATCAATGCTGGTGCGGATGTGGTAAAATTATTCGATTCTTGGGCGGGAGTTTTGCCACCATCACAATTAAGAAAATGGGTGATTGAACCGACTAAAAAAATTGTTTCTGAATTGAGAAAACTTCATCCAAACACTCCTTTAATTTGCTTCCCGCGCGGCATTGGCATTATGTATGAAGAATTTTCTAGAGAAGTCGGATCAGCTGGTTTGGCTTTAGATCAAACGGTTGAAAAAAATTGGGCGAAGAAAAATTTGCAGGAAAATTTAGGACAAGTGGTGCAAGGAAATTTGGATAATATTTTGCTTGCTTGTGGATCGAAAAAAGAAATTGAAAAAGAGGTTTTGAGTATTTTAGAAACTTTTGGAGATCAGCCTTTTATTTTCAATTTGGGTCATGGAATTATTCCTGAAACTCCGATTGAAAATGTGGAGTTGGTGATGAAGTTGGTTAGAGGGAATTAGTATAATTTGGGGTTATATACTTAAATTATTTCTCGTTGTCATCCTCGCGAAAGCAGGGATCCAGTGCGATTTTTAAACATTTAGGAAACTAACTTCTGGATCCCAGCTTTCGCGAGGATGACAACGAGAAGAAATATTATAACATTCCTAAAGATTTTCCTCGGTCATTTTCACCGCATCCACAGTTCCAATGTGAAAATATTTTCCTTTTAGTTCAATTCCATGAACGCGGTGTAATAGGCCATTTTCTCCAACCGCAGATTTGTAGAAATGTGACATTGAAAAACAATTTCCTGTCACTTCTTTTTTAGCGCGATTCAAAATTTTTGGATTGATAATTTGTAGCCCCACAAAAACATGGCTCATCGCTTGGTCAGAATATCTAAGTAAAGTTCCGCCGGCAAAATTAAAATCTCCGCCACCGTGAATATTTCCGTCATAACCTAAATAATCTTCAGTCTTTTTTAGGCCTAAAAGAATATCACACTGCCCAGGGTTCCAAGCCTTAGAAATTAAATCAATGTCAGAATTTAATCCTTCATCTTGCCATAAAATATCGCCATTTATGGTAAGAAGTGGTTCGTCAAAATTGATTTTATCTTTAGCAAATAAAAGCCCGCCACCAGTTTCAACTTTTTCAACTTCGCGAGAAAAAATAATTTTCGGATTATTTAATTTTTTAATGTGAGCTTCCAGCTGATCAGCCAAATAAAATCCGTTAATAATAATTTTTTTAATATCAGGAATTTGATCTAATTTTTCGATTGAATAATCGATGATAGATTTGTTTTTGATTTTAATAAGTGGTTTGGGAGTTGTTTCAGTTAAAGGTCTCATGCGTTCTCCGCGACCTGCTGCAAAGATGAAACTTTGTGTAATTTTAGTCATTATTTTCACTGTTATTTTCAATTATAAATCCACCCACTTGTGAATCCCAAAGTTTTTTGTAAATGCCATTAAGATTAAGTAAATCTTGATGTGAACCATCTTCAATAATTTTACCAGCATCAAAAACTAAAATGCGATCCATGCGTTTCAGTGTTGAAAGACGATGAGCCACAACCAGTGTGGTTTTATCTTTCATTAAATTTTCTAAACTTTCTTGAATTAAATTTTCAGTGATTGAATCAAGTTGGCTGGTTGCTTCATCTAAAATTAAAATCGGTGCATTTTTTAAGAAAGCTCGCGCAATAGCAATTCTTTGGCGCTGTCCTCCAGATAATTTTACGCCGCGCTCGCCAACTAAAGAATCATAGCCTTCAGGTAAATTCTCGATAAATTCATGAGCGTGGGCTTTTTTAGAAGCTTCAATGACGGCTTTACTATTTTCGCCGTCATCCTTGGACGCATCTGCGTCCGAGGATCTTTTGAAGTTGAACTCATGAGATCCTCGATGCTGCGCATCAAGGATGACGAGGTTGGGGTTATTTATGATGACGGATGGGAAAATTCCATAAGAAATATTTTCCAAAAGGCTGCGATGAAAAAGCGACGGATCTTGCGGAATCATGCCAATTTTCGCGCGCAGAGATTCTTGCGTAACTTTAGAAATATCTTGTCCGTCAATTAAAATTTTCCCCGAATCAATATCAAAAAATCGTAAAATTAAATTTACAAAAGTGGTTTTCCCACTTCCAGAATGACCAACTAAACCAACCTTCTGGCCCGATTTTATTGTAAGAGATTTATTAGAAAAAAGAGGCGATAAATTTTTGTAATAATTGAAACCAACATTTTCAAAAATGATTTCTCCGCGATCAACCACAAGAGTTTTAGCGCCTTCAATATCCTTTATTTGCAAAGGTTCATTGATCACAGATAAAGCCTGATTAATTGTTCCAACATCTTCCAAAAATCCACTCATTTCATTGGCCGACATCCACATTAAATGAATGATCCAATTATTAATTGTGAAGAGCATTAGAAAATCGCCAAGAGTGACAAGGCCTTCAGAATAAAGCCAAATTAAACCGACAATGCAGAAGATAAAATAAGCGGTAAAAGTGAAGGAGTGATAGATGTAGAATTTAATCAAAAAAGCGTTTCGGCGTTTAGAAAGTTTGGAATATTCATCTTGAAAAATATTAATTCTATCTCTTTCAAAGCGTGATCTGGCAAAGAGTCTAACATTTGCAATATTGCTTAAAACATCAACCAAATTACCCATAATTTTGGTTTGTTGATCGGCGGCGGCAACAGAAAGAGGATCAGAAATTTTCGCCGCTTTTAGCGCCATTAAAATAAAAATTATGGCCCAAAAAATTAAGGCAAAAGCGAAGGCTTTGTGAATTGAGAAAAGTGCAACAAAGGCAATTACTAAACTTAAAAATACATTTAAGAAACTGTAAAGAATACGCCCAAGCATTGTTGGCGTGCAGCTCGCAAGATCACGAACTTTATTTGCTAAAGAACCAGAAAAATTATTTTGGAAAAAATTATGCGAATGTTGCATGGCATAATCCATTGATTCAGCAGTAATTTTTTTCTTCATTGCGGGCGTTAAATGCATCCAAGAAAAATCACAAAGTCGCCAAACTAAACCCGGCAAGATTGTAAAAATAATCAGCAATAGCGAAATTCCCCAAGTTTCAGAAACTGCATTTTGATAAGGTGTGCTGGCTAATTTATCGAGCAGAAGTTTGGAAAGATAAGGCCAAAGAGAAAGATCAACGGCATTATAAAACACCACAAAAAGATGCAGGCCAACATAGAATTTGAAAGGCCTGATCGAATTTATAAGAAATGAAAATGCGGTGTATTTTTTGGGCATGAATTAATTATTTATTCAAATCAAATAACAAAAATTCTGAATCTTTTTCAGCTTTTATCCGAATCATTTTTTCTTCTGAAATAGCTGCGGCGTCTCCTGCTTCAAGCTTTGAGCCGTTAACTAAAATTTCTCCTGAAATTATTTGAATCCAAATTTTTCTTTCAGATTTTGTTTGAAAAATCATTTCTTTGCTAGCGGCAAATTTTGCTACAAAAATTTCTGCATCTTGATTAATTGCAATTGAGCCGTCTCTTCCAGAAGCAGAAACCACAAGCACAAAATCTTCGGTTTCAAAATTTTTGGTGAAAGATTTTTGACCGTAAGTTGGGGTAATTTGTTTTTCTTTTGGCAAAATCCAAATTTGCAAAAGATGAGTTTCGCTATTTTTTTCATGATTAAATTCAGAGTGAAAAACTCCACTTCCAGCGCTCATGGTTTGCACTTCACCAGGTAAAATAACTGATGAATTTCCCATGGAATCTTGATGTGCTAAGGCGCCTGAAATTACATAAGTTATAATTTCCATATCCTTGTGTGGATGCTTACCAAAGCCAGTTCCAGCAGCAATATAATCTTCATTAATCACACGAAGATCGCTGAAACCCATGTGTTTTTTGTCGTAATAATCGGCGAAAGAAAATGTGTGAAAAGATTTTAACCAACCGTGATCGGCTTGTCCTCTTTCAAGAGATTTGCGAATTTTTAACATCCGTGCTTTAAAAAAAAAATATAACCATTAGATAACTGCCGCGCACTTCAAACTATTTCCAAAAAACCTTAAAATAAAATGAAAACTCTCATAATAAAATATTTGCCGACTGGTGAAAATTCAAAAACTAAAAAACTTTTGGATTTATTTTTACAAGAAGCTGCAGGGCAAAAAATCGAAACAGTTGATTTGCTTAAAGAAAAAATACCACTTTTTGATGAAAATAGCATTCAGGCTTATTACAAAAGAAATTATGGTGGCCAAAAATTAAATGAATCTGAAGCAAAACTTTTAGAGCAAAATGATAAATTGGTGGCTCAATTAAAATCGGCTGATGTGATTGTGATGGCTTATCCGATGCATAATTTTGGCATGCCAGCTGCTGTTAAAGCTTATTTAGATGCAGTTGTAATGAAGGGTGAAACTTTTGATTATGGCCAAAAAATGATGGCTGGGAAAAAAGTTTTGACTCTTTTCACTTCGGGTGGAATTTATAGCGAAAACACCTTCAATTTTGATTATCCAAACTGGAATAGTATTACTTTGATGACCAAAGCTAATTTCTCTTTCATGGGATTTGACGAGTCAGAAATTATCGGAACTTCACTTAGAGATGAGGCTACAGAAGCTGAAAGATTGAATGAAGCGAAAAGCAAGATTTCGACAATTGTAAAAAAATGGTATAACTAATTTTTTTAAATATGAGCTTTGAGCAAGATAAATATGCAATAATAAGAGGGGCAATTTCTGCGGAATTGGCCGATTTTATTTATGATTATTTTTTGAATAAAAGAATGGTGTCCAAAACTTTACTTGAGGCAAATTTTGACTTTTATTCTAAAACTGGACTTGTGGGGACTTGGGGGGATACTCAAATTCCTAACACTTATTCTAACTATTCTGACATTGTGATGGAAACTCTGCTGCAAAGAGTGAAGCCAGTTATGGAGAAAGCAACTCGCTTAAGCCTGATTGAAACTTATTCTTACGCCAGAATTTATAAAAAAGGCGATACTCTTTTTAGACATAAAGACAGACCATCTTGCGAAATATCAACTACTTTGAATTTGGGTGGTCCTGCTTGGTCTATATTTTTAGATCCAGATCCGACAATGGGGGGAATGCAAGATAATAAATATGTTGCTGGCGGCAGAGCTGGTGTGGAAGTTCATCTTAATCCAGGAGACATGTTAATTTATCGCGGATGTGATTTAGAACATTGGAGAGAACCATATCATTCTGACGGTTGTGCGCAGGTGTTTTTGCATTACAATAATGTCAATTCGCCAAATGCGATAGAAAATAGATTTGATAAAAGACCTCACATTGGTCTTCCACCATCATTTAAGAGATAAATCTAGAAATTGTTTTTAAGAAAATATTTAAGTTTCTAACTTAAATATTTTCTCCCGCCGCTTTGCCGCTGGCCCAAGCCCATTGAAAATTAAAGCCGCCAAGCCAGCCAGTTACATCCAAAACTTCTCCGATGAAAAATAAATTTGGTACGGATTTTGCTTCAAAGTTTTTGGAAGAAATTTCGTTGGTGTCGATGCCGCCAATGGTTACTTCAGCTTTGGCAAATCCTTCCGTACCTTTAGGAATAAAGCTCCAAGCATTTACTGAATTTGCAATTTCTTTAATTTTTAGATTAGAAAGATCGGCTAAGTTTCCGTTGTGACCCGCTTTTTGTGCTAAATAATGAGATAGGCTTTTTGGTAAAAATTGACCGAGAAAATTCTGCAATTCTTGTTTTGGTTTTAGTCTTTTTTCTTCTTGTAATTTTTCAAAAACATTAATGTCGGGCGCTAAATTTATTGAGATTTTTTCACCTTTTTTCCAGTAAGATGAAATTTGCAAAATGGCTGGGCCGCTAAGTCCAAAATGGGTGAAAAGAATTCCTTCGCGAAAATTTATTTTGCCGCAAGTTGCAATGCCATTTACCGAAACGCCAGAGAGATTTTTGGTTTGTTCAAGAGTTTCTTCATCCAAAGCTAAGGGCACTAAAGCGGGAAGAGTTTCGATTATTTTTAAGCTGAATTTTCGTGCGATGTCATAGCCAAAGCTGGTGGCGCCCATTTTTGGAATTGAGAGTCCGCCAGTGGCGATTACTAAGGATTCGCAGGTTATTAGTTCGTCGTCGATTTTTAGTTCAAAGTTATAATTAGACTCCGAGCCAATGGACCCCGCAACAAGTGCGGGGTGACAAGGAGAGATGTTGCTAACCTTAGTCTCAAGCCTTATCTCAACATTCCCATCGGCGCATTCGGCAAGCAACATTTCAATAATTTGCTTCGAAGAAATATCGCAAAAAAGCTGCCCTAAAGTTTTTTCATGAAAGGCGATTTGATGTTTTTTTACTAAATTTATGAAGTCGTGTTGAGTAAAGCGTTTCAAGGCCGAAACACAGAAATGAGGATTTTGAGAAAGGAAGTTTTTTGGAGTGGTGTGAAGATTGGTGAAGTTGCATCGGCCACCACCAGAAATGCGAATTTTATCGCCGACAGATTTGGACGCGTCAATAAGCAAAACCTTGCGACCTCTTTGACCAGCGGTGGCGGCGCACATTAGGCCAGCAGCGCCAGCGCCTATGATGATGGAATCGTAAAATTTCATTAATAAATTTATATTGCAAATGCCATAAACCGCTAGGTTGAACCACAAAAGACCGCCGGTTGAGCGGAGTCGAAACCAGCGGAAGATTTCTGCTGCGGACTTTATAAAACACTATACGGCAGGAACCTTCCGCTGGTTTCGACTCCTCTCAACCGGCGGTCTCAACTTATTTTCCGAAAACTTGCGTAAAAATATGATCCACATTTTTAGTGTGGTAAGACAAATCAAAAATCGAGGCCAATTTTTCATCACTAATTTTTCCTTGAACTTCTGGGTCAGTTTTTAGCAATTCTAAGAAATCTATATTTTCTTTCCAAACTCTCATAGCATTGGTTTGAACTATGCGGTAAGCGTCCTCGCGAGAAATTCCAGCATCTTCAATTAAAGTTAAAAGCACGCGCTGCGAAAACACTAGGCCTTTCAAACGATCTAAATTTCTTTTCATATTTTCTGGATAAACCAAAAGATTTTCGATCAATGAAGTCAGACGATTCAGCGCGAAATTTAAAGTTACAGTGGCGTCAGGCGCGATCATTCTTTCAACTGAAGAATGAGAAATGTCGCGCTCATGCCATAAAGCAACATTCTCTAAAGCTGGCACAACGGCGCTACGCACAATTCTGGCAAGACCCGTTAGATTCTCACTTAAAACTGGATTGCGCTTATGTGGCATTGCTGAGGAGCCTTTTTGGCCTTTAGAGAAAAACTCTTCAACTTCTAAAACTTCGGTGCGTTGTAAATGGCGAATTTCGATGGCTAAGTTTTCAACTGAAGAAGCGATAACGCCAAGAACTGAGAAGAAAAATGCGTGACGATCTCTAGGAATAACTTGAGTTGAAACTGGCTCTTCAGCAAGGCCCATTTTTTCAGCAACATGTTTTTGCACTGAAGGATCGATGTTAGCGAAAGTGCCAACAGCGCCAGAAATTGCGCAAACTGCGATTTCTTTTCTAGCAGCTTTTAAGCGGGCTAAATTTCTTTCAAACTCGGCGTAAAAGCGCGCTAGCTTTAAGCCGAAAGTTACAGGTTCAGCGTGAATTCCGTGAGAGCGGCCTACACAAACTGTGTCTTTATGTTCAAAAGCGCGTTTTTTTAAGGCGGCTAAAAGCCTTTCTAAATCGGCAATTAAAATATCTGAAGCTTGAGAAAGTTGCACAGAAAGGCAGGTGTCAAGCACATCTGAGCTGGTCATGCCAAGATGCACGAAGCGAGAATTGTCACCAACTAATTCAGCTAAATGAGTTAAAAAAGCGATCACATCATGTTTTGTAACTGATTCAATTTCATCAATGCGGGCCGCATTAAATTTGCCGCCAGATTTTTTGAAATTTTCGCGAATGGTTGCAGCTGCACCTTGAGGCGCCACACCAATTTCTTCAAATGCTTCCAAAGCATAAGTTTCAATATCAAACCAAATTTGATATTTATTTTCTTCCAACCAAATTTTGGTCATTTCAGGGCGTGAATAGCGAGGGATCATGGGATTTAAAAATAATTTAATAACAAATTTTATCCGGGCCGTCATGTCGACCGCAGTGAGACATCTCATGAGATGTCTCACTGCGTTCGACATGACAAAAAGGAGAATTACAAAATAAATTTCGATAAATCAGTTTTACCTGAAATTAAATCTCCCAAATGAGCATCAACATAAGATTCGTCAATCTTGATGGCCGCACCTTTTTTCATTTCGCTGGCTTCAAAACTTACATCTTCAAGAATTTTCTCAAGCAAAGTGTGCAGGCGGCGCGCGCCGATATTTTCAACTTCAGAATTCACTTTATAAGCAATTTTTGCAATTTCTTTAATGCCAGCTTCAGTGAAATCTAATGTTACATTTTCAACCCCAAGTAGCGCCACATATTGTTTAATTAAACTAGATTCTGGCTCGGTTAAAATGCGCACTAAATCATTTTCGGTAAGCGGTTTTAATTGCACGCGAATTGGGAATCGGCCTTGTAATTCAGGAAGTAAATCTGCAGGTTTGGCAATGTGAAATGCGCCAGAAGCGATGAATAAAATATGATCGGTTTTAATTAAACCATATTTAGTGCTGACTGTAGTTCCTTCAACCAAAGGTAGAAGATCGCGCTGCACTCCTTCACGGCTGACATCGCCGCCTTTAGAGTGATTGCGTACACAAATTTTATCAATTTCATCAATAAAAACTATGCCGTCATTTTCGACAGATTTGATGGCGGTTTTGATAATTTTATCTTCATCAATCATCTTTTCAGATTCTTCGTCGATCAAAGTTTTAAGTGCATCTTCGACAGTCATTTTAGCCTTTTTGGTCTTTTCACCATTCATGGCTTTGCCCAGCATTTCGCTAAGATTGATCATGCCAACTTGACCACCCGGAACTTCAAAAGAACTGGCGAAAGAATTGCCAGAATCTAGAACTTCAATTTCAATTTCGCGCTCGTTCATCTCGCCATTTTCAAGCATTTGCGAGAATTTTTCTTTGGTGTCTTCGGAAGAACTTTCGCCAACTAAAATATTAAGAATCTTTTTCTTAGCATTTTTTTCTGCCTTGTCGCGAACTTCTTTTTTTGTAGCGCTTTTGAGAGTTTTAATCGCCACTTCTGCCAAATCGCGAATGATAGACTCTACATCGCGTCCCACATAGCCAACTTCAGTAAATTTAGTTGCTTCAACTTTGATGAAAGGTGCATTAGCAAGCTTGGCTAAACGGCGCGCCACTTCGGTTTTACCCACGCCAGTTGGGCCCACCATTAAAATATTTTTTGGCACAATTTCTTCGCGCAGCGGGCTATCAACCAGCTTTCTGCGATAGCGATTTCTTAAGGCAATTGCCACGGCTTTTTTAGCCTCATCTTGGCCGATGATGTAGCGATTCAACTCTTCAACTATTTGTTTTGGAGTGAGATTTTGTCCTAAATTTTTGTCAGTAATTTTGGCAGTATTTTTCACAGTCGTTTTTTTACTTTTTGTCATTTTTTAAATTATCTTTTGTAGAGAGCGTTTCTTTTGAATTGGAAGAGCCATTGTAACTTGCGGAATTCAATAAAAACATCAAAAAAATTATTACTAAGCTGGTTAGCAGAATTGTTAAAATCATTCTCATGGAAGTAATAAATTAGCTAACAATGCTGCAAAATTTCGACAATTGCATTTTGCAAATCATGAATACCAATTTTGTGAACGCTGCTGGTTCTAATAATTCCTGGATAAAGAGCTGCCCATTTTTTGGAAGCGGCTAAAATTTGATCTTCGGTTTTTTTAATTTCATGTTCTTTAAGTTTATCAACTTTGGTAAGCACAATTTGAAAACTGACGCCCAAAGTATTGAACATATTGATGATGTCTTCGTCTGATTCTTTTAGGCCTTTTACAGGATCAATCAGCAAAAAAACTCTCTTCAAATTGGCGCGTTTGGCTAGATATTCAAAGCTAGTTTTTTGCCAGCTTTCTACATCTTTTTTACCAGCTTTGGCATAGCCATAACCCGGCATATCCACAAGCACCACGCTGTCGGTTAGCATTTTATCGCTGCTGAAGAAATTTAATTGGCGAGTGCGCCCTGGTGTGTTTGAAACAATCGCCACTTTGCGCCCCAGAAGCGCATTGATGATGCTAGATTTTCCAACATTAGAAGCGCCGATAAAAGAAATTTCAGGGTTGCGATGATCAGGAAATTGTTTTGGATGAGCTGCACCAAGAAGGAAATCCCATTCTTTGGAGAATAATTTTTTTGGGTCGATTTTTTTCATTTTTGTTTTTAGTTATTTATTTTTTGCAAACATCAAATTTTGTAAATGTTCGTCATCCTTGGGCGCTTTAGCGTCCGAAGATCTCAGGAGTTCGTCTGATAATTAAAATGGAGTTCAAACTCATGAGATCCTCGGCCACAGGGGCCAAGGATGACGAGAATGGCTTAATGACTAACGGCGTTTTTCTTCCATAAATTTCACAATTGCTTCAGCCACATCAACGCCAGTCGCTGCTTCAATTCCTTCTAGCCCTGGTGAAGAATTTATTTCTAGAATTTTTGGGCCGTTATCTGATCTAACCATGTCGACTCCCGCCACTTCTAGGCCGATGATTCTTGCGGCGTTGATCGCCATTTCTCTTTCTTCATCAGTAATGTCAGCAGCGGTGGCAGTGGCGCCTAAGTGAATATTAGCGCGGAATTCTCCTTCTTCGGCTTGGCGCTGCATTGAGGCCACAACTTTATCGCCAATTACAAAACATCTAATGTCTTGGCCGCGAGATTCTTTGATGTAATGCTGAACCAAAATATCGGCTTTAAGACTGCGGAAAGCGTTGATCATGCTTTCGGCGGTTTTGGAATTTTCGGCTAGAACCACGCCAACGCCTTTAGTTCCTTCAAGCAATTTAACCACCAATGGCGAGCCACCAACCAGCCTGATCAAATCTTTAGTTTCGTAAGATGAATTGGCAAAACTGGTGGTTGGAATGTTTAAATTATGTTTCGCCAAAATTTGCAAAGTGTGAAATTTGTCGCGTGATTTTGTAATTGAATAAGAATCGTTTAAGCAAGGTGTATTCATAGTTTCGAACTGTCTCACCACGGTGGTTCCGTAAAAGGTCATGGCGGGCTTAATACGCGGCACAACATAGTCGATATTTTCTAACTTGATGCCTTCGCCGTGAAAAATCTCTGAACCGTTAGAAGCGACTTTAATGTAGCAAGAGCCGATATTAATAAATTCAGCATCGTGGCCGCGCTTCTGCGCTGCTTCGATGATTCTTTGATTGGAGTATAAATTTGGATTTGAAGCCAAAACTATGATTTTCATATTTTATTTTTTTAATTATTGAGCTTGTTGTTGGTGTCTTGTTTGTTCCTTTTTCACTTCTCTGGGATCACATGCGACTTTAATTTTTTTTGTAAAGTTTGCGCACTTGAGCTTTTTTCTGTTTGCCTTGTAAAAAAGCTTGCGACGGATCAACCAATAATCCAAATTGCTTAATTGCATCGCGGCCCAGCAGCATGCGAAACGACATTGAATCGCGATTTACCAAAGTGATTTCAATTTTTATTTTCGTGTCGCAAATACAAACTTCCGACTCGATAACTATTCTTTCTTCTTTTTTCCCGCCTGAATCTGAAACTAATCTGCGATCAATAATTTTGGCGATGCAACTTCTTTCTAACTCTAAGTTTTTTTGCAATGGATGAATGTCGAATTTTACATATTCCACGTCATTAACAAAAAAAGTTTCGATATTGAAAGCGTGCAAAGCGGAAGTTTTTGCGCCGGTGTCGATTTTGCCTTTAATGGCTGGAAGGCCCAAGCATTCAAGGTTGAACCATTCTTTCCAGCCAATGATCTTTGTTGTTGAATAAATTTCCATTTAGCTTGATGCGATCAATTTTGTTGCGGCCGCAAGGTCTTCTGCTGTATCAACAGAAAGCGGATGAGCATCAACAATTTTAACAAAAATTTTCATGTCATTTTCTAGTGCGCGCAGTTGTTCAAGGCTTTCGCGCTTTTCTAAAATTGATGGTTCAAGCTTTACGAATTTTTCTAAAGCTGATTTTTTATAAGCGTAAATTCCGATGTGATGGTAATAGTCGCCAATATTTTCTTTGTTGTAAGGAATTGGACAGCGCGAGAAATACAAAGCTTGGCCAAGATTTTTTTCTTTGAAAGCTATTGAGATTTTTACCACATTTGGATTGGTAATTTCTTCAGAATTTTTAATTTTTGAAGCAACTGTGGCAATGTCGCAATTGTTTTGAAGAGAGGCTTCAGCTGCGGCCTTGATAACTTCTGGATCGATATTTGGCAAGTCGCCTTGTAAATTAATTATCGCAGAAAAATCTTCATCTCTAAATTTTTGATAAGCAGCAAAAATACGGTCAGTTCCTGATGGCAAATTTGGATCGGTGATTACAAATTCTGCACCGATTTTTCTAGCTTCTGCGGCAATTTCTTCGCCGTCGCAGGCAATAATCACTTTTCCTAAATTAGCTTTGATGGCTTGTTCGTAAACTCTTGCAATCATGCTTTTGCCTAAAATATCCGCCAAAGGCTTATTTGGAAGGCGCATTGAAGCAAGGCGAACAGGGATGATGATTAGGAATTTGTTATTTGTCATTTTGTCAGATTTTTTGCTTGTAAGTTCTTCTTGCAGAAAGCCTTAATAAAAAATATTCGGCTCGAGAATTTTTATTTATCCGTATAGCGTCAGGCTAATTAAATGAGCTTATCTGAGAATTCCACAAAATTGTTGCTTTTTACAATCTTTACTCTTTAATGCGCCGCTCTTCTGGCCTTTTTCAAAGGCACAACAGTTGAATCTCTAAAAAGAAATCTCTCGAAGACCCTCATTTTAGTAAGATAAATCCGATTTTCTCTTCTTTAAATTTAGAATTTATTTTTAAATTTATTTTCAAGGGAGCACGTAGCTCAGTCGGTAGAGCACCTGACTTTTAATTAGGTGGTCGTTGGTTCGATTCCAACCGTGCTCACCAAAATCTTTTCAAAAGATTTTGTGAATATTTCCCCAAATTAGTTTTTGTTTTGCCTCGATTTTTTGTGCTGGGTGTTTTTTCCGTTATTTCTTCTTTGCTGTTATTTCTCCTCTGCTGTCATTTCGAACGCAGTGAGAAATCTCATTAGGCTTTACGGATGAACTTATGAGATTTCTCACTGCGTTCGAAATGACAGGTTGTAAAAAAAGCCAAAAAAAAGCTAAAAAAAAGAGGGGTGAACTTTTTTAAGTTCACCCCTCTTCTCAGAAACTTATCCGATCAATTAATCGTTAAATTTACCACCTGGTTTTTTGTCTTTAGCTCTAGAAACCAAAGATCTTCCACTGCTGGAATTTTTTTGGAAACAGTTAAGGATTCTTTCAGCATCTTCGAAAGGAGCAGCGAAGAAAGAGAAAGCGTCGAAGATTTTAACATCATCGATTTTTCTTTGTTCAACACCTGATTCTTTTTGGATAAAATCAACCAATTTTCTAGGATCCATATTGTCATTTCTGCCTTTAGCGATGAAAAGACGCGCAGTTCCTTTGCGGTCAACATAGCCTTGGCGATCATTGCCACCTGGTCTGTAATCATCACGATCATCATCACGATCACGATCACGACGATTGAAATCACGGCCACCACGATTTCCGAAATTGTCACGATCACGGCCACCATCTCTTCCGCCATCACGAGAGAATTTGTCTTTTTTGTAATTACCGTCAGAACCTCTTCCGCCAGTAACATTAATTTGGCTGTAGCTTCTTTCGTTAAGCTCGTCTTTGAAGGCAAGTTTTAACAAAGCAGCTAGAACTACTTTAGGATCTGTAAGTTCAGCTGAATGATCAGTGTTAAGCAAAATTTCTTCTGCAATAACTTCTAAGTCAGAGAATCCGCCAGTTGCAATGATGTCTGCAATAGTGTTTTTAATGCGTTGTTTTTTGCTGTTAATTACATCCTGAACATTAGGAACAGTTTGTTTAGTAATAGTGGTATTGGCCATTTTTTGGATGGCAATCAATTTACGATATTCTGAAGGAGTGATTAGAGTAATCGCAGTTCCAGTTTTACCAGCTCTTCCAGTTCTTCCGATTCTGTGAACATAGCTTTCAGGATCTTGAGGAAGAGAATAGTTAATTACATGAGTAAGATTATCCACATCAATTCCGCGCGCAGCAACATCAGTTGCAACTAGAACTGTAAGTTTTTTATCACGGAATTTTTGTAAGATTTTTTCTCTTTGGCCTTGTGAAATATCGCCATGCAAAGCTTCAGCGCGGCAACCGCGATTGGTCAATTTGTGAGCAATATCATCAGCATCTAATTTAGTGCGGCAGAAAACTAGACCGTAGAAACTAGCTTCCACATCGATGATGCGGAAAAGAGCTTCGAATTTATCTGATTGAGAAACTTCAAAATAGATTTGTTGAATATTGTCGCGATTAGTAGTGTCAGACATTACTGAAATCACTTCATAATCATTCATGTATTTTTTCGCTAAGCGTTCAATGTGAGAAGGCATTGTAGCTGAGAAAAGTACAGTTCTTCTGTTTTTTGGAGCAGCTTGTAAAATGGTTTCGATATCTTCAACGAAGCCCATGTTCAACATTTCATCAGCTTCATCCAAAATGATGTGAGAAACTTTCGAAATGTTCAAAGTGCCGCGGCTCAAGTGATCCATAACTCTGCCAGGAGTGCCGACAACGATGTCCACACCTCTTTGAAGTCTTGAAATTTGACGATCAATTGGTTGGCCTCCGTAAATTGCAACGATGCGAGTTCTTTGAACTTCAGCAAATGAAGCGATTTCTTCAGCAACTTGAATAGCAAGTTCACGAGTTGGTGCAAGAATGATGGCTTGAACATGTCCAGAATTTGGAACCAAGCTTTCAATAAGCGGAATACCAAATGCAGCTGTTTTACCAGTTCCGGTTTGAGCTTTACCGATCAAATCTTTTTCATTAGCTAAAAGAAATGGAATGGCTTTGGCTTGAATTGGAGATGGTTCTTCAAAACCTTTCTTGCGAAGAGATTCAAGCATTACATCAGAAAGACCTAAGTCTCTGAATTTGACTAAGTTTGTAGGCATATTTTATTTTTAAAATTGTGTAGAAAAGTTGGTATTTAGAAGAGTGTTCTAGCAGCTATTTTATCAAGACTTCAAATGAATCCGTTTTAATATTATATCTAAAGCATCAAGTTTGATTGGCTTTGATATTGTATCTTCCCCCGAATTTAGGGCCACCAGATATGGCTTTGAGAACTTGATTGTGAAACAAGTCGCGAGTTTATTTACAAACTAATTATTGTAAAAAACCGATTTGGGAAAAAATTAGAAAACTTCAAAAGATAAATTAATCATCTAACAGCAGCGTGGGAGATTCTAGGTGGCGTGTTTTCAAAGCACAAGTTGTTATTGGTTAGAATGTGGGATGGAGAATCTAAGGAGAAGGATTAGAAGTGTATTTATCAATCGTTATTTCTAACATCTGTCATCTCGAACTAATTATTAATTCCGATGCAGGACTGGGTTTGTAACCCTGTCCTCACTTTCAGTTCTATTGTTAAAATCTTCTAAAATTTAAAGAGGGTATGAACATTTGGACGGGGTTACAAACCCCGTCCAGCTGGGGGCACCTTTTCGAACTTTTTCTCCAAGTGGTCGGAAGCGTTGATGCTTAAGGCTTTAGGACTTGGTCGGCAATTTCGATATTTTTTAACCGCAGGAGCGGATGATCCTTTTTCGAACTTTTTCTCCGTTTTATTGATGTAGATTTAGATAGTGCTTTGTTGCTTCAGTATCCAAAAATTTAGGATAAGTTTTTACTAGCCTCTTTCCATTCTCATCGAAGCTCATTGCTTCCATTAAACCGCTTTCAGCAACATCAATATTTTTTTCTCTTATTCTTAAATAGTTCTTTTGAGTCCATCCTAAAATACATTTATGAAGAGCTTTAACTGCTCTATAATCAGGCATAATTGTTTTACTTTCCATTTGAAGACCCATGACATTTAGACATAGCCCTAAAATTTTTATAGATAGGTAATTAGGGAATTCTTCCATCCTTTTTATTTCTGAATAAATACGGCGACATAGTCGGGAATGAATTATTTTTTGGGCATGATTTCTTTGATCAACAAAGCTAAAATAATTATTCCATACTGTATTATGCTGCACTTGCCAGCTAGTATCAAAAGGAGCTTTAACGGAAGCAACATTGGACAAGACATCAAACATCGATTCGACTAGAACATCATAGTAGTCATTAAAGTGACCACTAGATTTTAATTTTCTCCTAATTGCTGATCCGTCTTTTTCTTTTAACAGCTTTACTAGATCTTTAATAAAATCTGAAACTACCTCAAGTCTTCGATAAGCATCAGTATTATAAAAATCGGAAACATTATTGATTTTATAAATATCAGTACATCTTCCAGTAATGAATCCTAGCGTTCTGTTAAAAGTGGTTTGATGAGTATCGATAGTGCTATTCTCTAAGCAGTCTTTTACAAAAATCAGAAAAGATTTTGTGTAAACTTTTAACTGCGATGCGTCTAAGCTCGACAGTGTTTTGTAGTCTATGTCAAAGGGAGTTTGATGAGATAAAGAGCTGACTAATTTACAGTTTCCAAAAACTGCTTTACTGAATGGTTTTATATAGCCAATTAGACCTGAATTATATCCCTCATCTTCATGATACAAAATTGAGTCTTTATCAAGCAATGCTTCAGCAGCAATGTTGGTTGCAAAAGTACCAATCGGCAGTTGATATTTTCTATTTCGAGTCATTTCCTCAAAGAATGCTATGGCTGTAATCGGAGTGTTAGATACAATGTATTTGCAGAGCTTTCTATTTCCGATTAACAGAAGTATTTCGTATGCACATTGACCAATATCAAATTTATTTTTTGTGTTACGATTTTTTTCATCCTTCTTTTGCCAGCTTGGAATAACAATATTTGAATATTTAACAATATTTGGGGCTGATCGATTTAACTCGTTGGCGATAATGGGTAAATCTACTGCTGATCCTTTTACAATCTCCCGATAAAGCTCTTGAATAAATCTGGTATAATTTTTCTTAGAAAAAACCGGAGGTATTATGAATGCATACCGAATCCAGCTAGATAATAAGATAACAAAAAAAGTAGCGAAGCTTGATTGCCAATAAGCCTGAACACTTAAAAAGCTTGGCATCATCCATCCTTTTTCAAACCAAACGTCACTTAATAAAGTTCCAACCGCAATTAACAGGGTCAGTAAAAAGGTTTCCGTTAGCAAAGATATCTTTTCGAACGATGTTGGAGCTATAGAGATACGAAATTTGTAGCGCGTATCAGTGATTGTATATAGCACCATTAAAAGCGAAAATGCTGCGATAAATTCAGCAAAACCAAAAATCGGATTTTTTATTGGGATTGGCATAACATGGCATATGCTCAAAACTATTAATTTACATGCTGGTTCCATACTAGATACTTGTTTAGTCCCCTTGAATAATGGACAGGGTTTTGGTGAAAAACTTTCGAGTTTTTCTTAAACTCTTGGATAAGAAATTCAAAAGGTGTTTTAAAGGCAAGTGATTTTAGTTTTTTCGCAAAATTATAGGCAAGCATGAATTGATTCAGATGCTTTTCCAAATGCTCTAAACTGTCATAGTGATAGGTTTTTGTAGTGGCGTCTTTAATCGTTCGATTGGTTCGCTCTACTTGTCCATCTACTTGTCCATTGGTCCAAGGGTGTCTGAACTTTGTGAGCTTATGTTTAATCGCATGTTTTTTGCAGAGTAAATCAAATGGGTGAAACGATTTGGGGCGCAAGTGTTTGACTAGCAAAGCGTAAGTGAACTGAGCTCCGTTTTCCGTTAAAATTCTGTGAATCTTGTAAGGACAAAGCTCAATTACTTCCTGCAAAAACTCAATCACCTTTTCATCTTGATTAATCAAAGCAAAAACTTCCGCATCATCTTCGCGCCATTGTCGCAGAATTAATCTTTTAGTTTCGATGTTTTTTTGATTATTTGCATGAAACTCCAACTGCCTGCGAAACATTCTTAAACCCATCTTTTTTCACCAGCTCATTCAAGTCTTTTTTAATTCTTTCAACCAGTCCAAATCCTTCATAAATAAAGGCAGAATAAATTTGCACCAAAGATGCGCCACTTTTAATTTTTTCGTAAGCATCCGCAGCGCTCGCAATTCCACCCACACCAATCAAAGGAATTTTGCCGCCAGTTAATTTGTAAAAATTCTGCAACACTTCATTAGATTTTTTAAGTAAAGGCGCGCCACTTAATCCGCCAGTTTCAGACGCATATTTACTTTTCAAATTCAGGTCGCGCGAAATTGTAGTATTGCTGATAATCACGCCATCAATTTGGTTTTTTAAAACAGTTGCAGCAATTTGCTCTTGCTCGGCTGTTGTCAAATCTGGCGCTATTTTAAGTAATATCGGAACTTCACGATTATATAATTTTTTAAGCTGAGATTTTTTCTTAATAATCTCGCCCAAAAATAAATCCAATTGATCTTCTTTTTGTAAATCACGCAGATTCTTGGTATTTGGCGAAGAGATATTAATGGTGATGTAAGATGCTGGAGAATAAAACCTGTCCATCAGCTTCAAATAGTCGCTCACAGCATCTTCTGTATCTTTATTTTTGCCGATATTGGCGCCTAAAATTAGATTATCATTTTTTTCAGAAGCAGTTTTAAAAAGATTTTCAGCAAAATTTATTTCGCCTAAATTGTTAAAACCCAAACGATTAATAATCGCTTTATCTTCTTCAAGGCGAAAGATTCTGGGTTTGTTATTTCCGCTCTGCGCTAAAGGCGTCACAGTTCCACATTCCACAAATCCAAAACCAAATTTAGACAATTTTCTGACAACTTGGGCATTCTTATCAAAACCAGCGGCCATGCCAATAGGGTTTTTAAAATCAAGGTTCAGCAACTTCTGATTGAGATTTTCATATTCCTTAACTTGTGGAAAACATGGATTAAATTTTAGAAATTTAATGGCTAAATTATGAGCAGTTTCTGGTTCAATTTTGAAAATCAGTGGACGAATAATTTGATAAAAATTCATTAATTGGTTTCCGGTTTTTTTCTTGATAAAAGCAGTAAAGTTGTGGACACAGCCACTATAATTAAAATCACATCTGAAGAGCGTTTAAGCAAAAAATTATCAGATAATTTATCTTTCAAGCGCGTCCATTTTTTTTCATCAACTTCAAAAGTTTGAGATTTATTTAGCCACACATCTTGGTCTTCTAGTTTTTTGCCTAAATAATATTTTTCAATTTCGCGATGCACAGGATGATTGGTTGAAGTCATAGGATTTTCTGACAAAATGTCCTGAGTTTCAACTTTTTGATCATCAACCAAATTAGCAATTTCCGCGACATTTCTGGCCACTAAAAATAAGGCCACAAAAACTATTAAAACAATTGCTGCGATGGAAATTGTGCCGAAAAAGATCTCTATCAAAGACTGATTTTCTGTTCTTTTAGGAGATTTTACAAAAATTGTGCTGTGAGTTGAAATCAAAAATAAAACCACCATCGAATAAGCCACCAAACCCAAAACAATTTCTTTAAAACTATTATAGCTGGAAATAGAAATGCTTAAAAAAAGCACTAAAATTAAATGAGAAATTATCAGGCTGATGATAGTGGAAGTGCGAGTTTTGACTTTGGTGATGATCAAAAAATTGATTACCACAAAAACCAATATCACTAATAATTTGGGGTCAAAAAGCATTGATATATTAGGTTGGTTTTGGATCACAACTGCTGTCATCTCGAACGCTAGTGAGAGATCTCATGAGGCTTTAACTCGATAAACTCATGAGATCTCTCACTAGAGTTCGAGATGACAAGTGCCTGAAAGGAAAAAAATTTAATCCCTCAACAATTCATTAATCGAAGTTTTAGAACGAGTTTTTTCATCAACTCTTTTCACAATAATTGCTGCATAAAGTGACAAATTTTTTGCACCTTTTTCTGAACTCACATTGCCAGGAACCACAACTGAGTAGGCTGGAACGCGGCCATAGAAAACTTCACCAGTTTCGCGATCAATAATTTTTGTTGAAGCGCCAATATAAACGCCCATCGAAATTACCGAACCTTCTTCCACAATCACGCCTTCAGCAATTTCACTGCGCGCGCCAATAAAGCAATTATCTTCAATGATCACAGGGTTTGCTTGCAAAGGTTCTAGAACCCCGCCAATTCCAGCGCCACCAGAAATGTGACAATTTTTTCCAATTTGTGCGCAAGAACCAACTGTCGCCCAAGTATCAATCATCGAACCTTCATCAACATATGCGCCAAGATTTACGAATGATGGCAGCAAAACTACATTTTTAGCAATGAATGCTGAATGACGCACAACCGCGCCAGCAACTGCTCTGAATCCTGCTTTTTTGAAATCTTCATCGGTCCAATTAGCAAATTTCAAAGGCACTTTATCATAATTCACTAGTGAATTTCCATGAGCTGCTTGTTGTTTGCTTAAGAAATTATCATTCAATCTGAAAGACAATAAAATCGCTTTTTTGATCCATTGATTTACTTGCCAAACGCCATTTATTTTTTCACAAATTCTAATTTTGCCGGCATCAAGCAAGTTTAGAGTTTCAACAACTGCATCACGAATTTCGCCGCCAGTGTTAAGGTTGATTTCGGCTCTATTTTCAAAAGCTTTTTCGATGATTTGTGAAAGATTATTTGTCATAAATTTTGATTATTTTTTATTTTCTGTTTTGTAATTTTCGTCATCCTTGAGCCTGAAAGGCTCGAGGATCTCATGACTCTTAGTCTCTGAAGCTAAAACTCATGAGATCCTCGGCCGCGTGCGGCCAAGGATGACGAATCTTTCTTTTGAATTAATTTCTCTTAAAACCCAACCGTTAAATCGCCATTTTCAATTTTACTTTCAAAGAAAAATTTAGTTGTCGATTTTACTGTTTCTTGATTCAAAACCACTTCCAAACTTTCTCCTAAGGTTTGTTCTTGAATGTAAGTTGCAAACTTTTTTGCCACTTCCAAAGTTTGGCTATTGGTCGAAAAAATCTTCAAATTAATTCGATCAGAAACATTTAAATCTGCCTCTTTACGATTTTGTTGAATTGCGCGCACGATGTCTCGCGCCACACCTTCTTCTTCTAATTCTTTAGTCACTTCAATATCAAGTTGAATCAAGCAATCATTGCTTGGAAGTGCCATGATAATATATTTTTTATCATCAGTATTTTTGGTGGTAAGTTTAATTTCAAACTCATCATCCACCAAATTAACGCCAGCAATGGCAATTTCTTTATCAGAAATTTTCACCCATTCACCTTTCTTAATCGCTTCCATAATTTCTTTAACTTTCGAGCTATATTTAGCGCCAATTTTTTTGAAATTTATCTGCAATTTTAATTCAGCCAAATCGCTAATTTCTTCTTTAATTTCAACGCTTTTTACATTCACTTCTTCAGCGATAATGTCTTTGAAATTAAGGATGCGCGAAGCATTTTTGCCAATCACAATCAATTGGTTTAAAGGCAATCTCACGCGAAGATTTTTATTATCGCGAATACTCAAAGTTGTGCTGCAAATGCTGCGCACCAAATCCATTTGCATGACCAAATCTTTTTCATCATTCAAAAAAGAAACATCAGGAAAATCTTGTAAATGGACGGAAATTTTACGGTCTATCATGTCTGTAAATTATATTAGTGAACCAATGACAAAAACTTCTTCACCAGCTTGTCTCAAGATTTCTTGCACTTCTTCAACATCATTTTTATCAACCACTAAAACCATGCCAATTCCGCAATTGAAGGTGCGATGCATTTCTTCATCAGCCACATTTCCAGTTTTTTGTAACCAAGCAAAAATTTCTGGGGCTTTCCAAGATTTATAATCAATTTTTACCTCAACACCTTCACTCAAAACTCTTGGTAAATTTTCTACCAAACCGCCACCAGTAATGTGCGCTAAAGCTTTTACTTTTCCAGTTTTAAGCGCAGCAAGACAAGATTTAACATAAATTTTTGTTGGAGTTAACAAAACTTCGCCAATCGATTTTCCACCAAGTTCAGCAATTTTATCTTCGAAATTAATGTTATTTTTTTGCAAAATAAATCTGGCTAAAGAATAGCCATTTGAATGTACACCGCTTGAAGTTAAGCCGATTAGAACATCGCCAGCTTTGGTTTGTGTTGGTAAAATTAAATCGCGCTCAACCGCGCCAACTGCGAATCCAGCTAAATCATAATCTCCTTCTTTATACATGCCGGGCATTTCTGCAGTTTCGCCGCCAATTAAAGCGCAACCTGCCAATTTACAACCATCTGCAATTCCTTTGATTACATCGCTTGCAACTTCTAAAGAAAGTTTTGAACAAGCAAAATAATCTAAAAAGAATAATGGTTCAGCGCCTTGTGCAAGTAGGTCATTCACTGACATTGCAACTAAGTCAATTCCGATTGTGTCATGCTTATTTAAGTCGATTGCAACTTTTAATTTTGTGCCAACGCCATCAGTTGAAGAAACTAAAATTGGATCTTTATAGCCACATTTTTTCAAATCGAAAAGCGCACCAAAGCCACCTAATTCTGAATCGGCACCAATTCTTCTAGTAGATTTTGCAAAAGGTTTAATGCGATTAATCAGTTCATTGCCTGCATCAATATCAACGCCCGCTTGTTTATAATTTAAAGACATAATTTTAGATAAATTGAATGGATTTTTTTTTGCACTAGTTCTAAGTTGCGGGGATCTTTACAGAGCTTGGCTGCAGTAAGACGCAAAGCGCTCGCGCATGTTATGCAGCCGCAAATCCAATGTCAATTTAAGATTATGTTTCAGCAGCAATTCAGAGTTTTTTTTAGAAACTTTCTAATATTCTTCATTTTTCTCGCAACAAGCTTAGTTAGCGCAAATGCTCAGCAATCAAATATTTACATGATTGAAGGCACTGCAATTAGCGCTTCGGCAAAATCATCTGGCGAAGCAAAAGTTGTGGCCACAAATAACGCCAGAAGAAATGCTTTTATCACTTTACTTTCTAGTCTTTCAATCAATCCAAGCGCCGCAGATACAATCTCTAATGACCGTATTTTTGATATGGTGAGATCAGAACAAATCACTGAAGAGAAAATTTCAGGTAGCACTTATTCGGCCACTTTTAATATTTTATTTTCTAAAAGTGCGGTTGAGAAAGTTATTAATGTGCAAAAAAATATCGCTAATGAAGAAAATTATTTATTAATTCCAGTGAAAATTTTGCAGAAGAAAGAAATCAAAGCAGATGCTTATCCAAGCAAATATGCCATATGGGAAGAACATAACGATTGGAAAATTGCGATTGCGGAAAAGTTAAAAGAGAAAGCTTTAACAAAATTCATCATTCCTGAAAATGACATCAATAATATCGCCATCATCAATCAAGATAATATTGATCATATTGAATATAGCGATCTTGAGCCGATCTTAAATAAATATAAAGTTACAGAAGCTTTCGTGGTGTTTTTTGCTTTTGATGACATTGAAAATAAAGTCAGCATTTCAGTACAAAATATTAAAAAATTACAAAAGAAAAAAGTTAAGCTTAGCTTCGTGAATGTCGATTTATTGAATTATAAAGCCTTGCTGAAAAAGGTTTCAGAAAAAACAATCGATTATCTAATTAGCTCAAAAAGCACTGAAGCTGTGAAGATGGAAACTAGTTTGGTGAAGATTGAAATTCCAATTTCTAACTTGGTGCAATGGATGGGAATTAAGAATAAAATCGAAACTAGCAATCTAGTAAGTCAGATGAATATCGATTCTATTTCTAAAGATTTTGCGATGATCTCGGTAGGCTATGTTGAAGGTCAGGTGGATATTGTGGATGCTTTTGCAAAAGTGGATTTTACTTTAGAAAGAAAGTCAGAAAATTCTTATAAACTTTATACATCATCTCCAAAAAAATTAGCGACCATGCCCGCAACTATAACAGAGCAGCAATAATGAAATCAAAAGAGAAATTAGTTTATGCAGCCATAATTTTGGCGGTAATTTTCTGGCTGCTTTATTCGGTTAAATCAATTTTGGCGCCATTCATTTGTTCTTTAATTATCTCTTATTTCCTCGATCCATTGGTGGATCGTCTTGTTGTAAAACATAAGATGAAACGCCTTAAAGCAACCAGTTTAATTCTTGGTTTGTTTTTTGCTTTATTCATCAGTTTTTGTTTAATATTGCTGCCAATAATTTACTCGCAATCGGTTGCTTTATTTGAGGCCATACCAGAATATTTAGAAATTATTACAGTAGATTCTTATCCAAAAATCGCCACTTTTCTCAATAAATTTGGATTCAAATTAGATACAGACTTTTCTCATGTGATGCAAAAAGAGCAAGTGAATGAAAGCCTTATCGATTTTTTCCGAAACATTTTAGACAATGCTATCAGCTCTTCAGTGTTTTTAATCAACATTCTGTCACTAATTTTTGTCACCCCAATTTTGATTTTTTATCTACTTAATGATTGGGATGTGATGGTAGAAAAAATTTCTAATTATTTACCTCGCAATCTTTCTGCACAAATTAAATCAATCTCTAAAGAAATAGATAAAACCCTGTCTGGTTATATTCGCGGCCAGTTTAATGTTTGTTTAATTTTGGGCATTACTTACGCCACTTTGCTAAGTTTTACAGGCCTTAATTTTGGATTTTTAATTGGCTTATTAACTGGTTTGCTTTCTTTCATTCCTTATTTGGGAATGTTTACGGGAGTTACAATCGGAATTGTGGTGGCGCTATTTCAATGGGGTTTTGACGCGACTAATATTTCGACCGTGGGCATTGTGTTTTTATTCGGACAAATTCTTGAATCGAATTTCTTAACTCCAAAATTAATCGGCTCAAAAATTGGCCTACATCCAGTGTGGATGATTTTTGGCTTATTCTTTTTTGGAACTTTATTTGGATTTATTGGAGTGTTAGTTGCAGTGCCTTTGACGGCTGTGTGCGGTGTGATAATTAAATATTTCGCTTTGGAATATAAGAAGAAATATGTGTAGGTAAGGAGGGAGTCTTTAATTGCTACCCTCCTTGAAAAGGAGGGGCTTTAGTTCGAAGAACTAAATAAACCTCGCATCAAACCCATAAAAAACCAGTGCGTAATAGTAACAAACCTTCCCGATTACAACCAAAATCAAAAACTTCTTCAAATCGGTTTTAAGAAAGCCAGCCAGCACAGCAAAAGGATTGCCAATCACGCTGACCCAAGAAAGAAGCAAAATATAAACTAAAAATTTATTCCATTTTCTCTCGGCTTCCAAAAGTTCTTTTTCTTTATTTTTCAGAAATTCAGTTTTTTTCACAAATTGAAAATATTTGCCAATCCACCAATCTACACAAGATCCGAGACAGCTGCCAACGCAGGCTAAAATGAAGATTAGATGAAGATTATATCCCGAAAAAATTGCCATTAAATGCACCACCATTTCACTTCTTGGGGGCAGAATTAATGCAGAGAAAAAGCTGTCAAAAAATAGGAAGGAGTAAGATTCGAAAATATCCATGAGTTTTTAAAATGGGTTTCTATTAGGCAACCTGTCATTTCTCAATTTGTCATTTCGAGCGTAGCGAGAAATCTTATGAAATTGAAGCTCGGAATTTTAGCCTCATGAGATTTCTCGCTACGCTCGAAATGACAAAGTGGAGAAAGCAAATGACAAAGCGGAGAAACGAAATAATAGTTGGTGAAATAGATTCTTAAACTATTTAGTGCGACCAATCACAAACTCGGCTAGGCGTTCTAACAAAACAGCTTTGCCGCCAAAAATATCTAAGTGAGCCACGGCTTGTTCTTTAAGCAGGGCTAATTGTTTAACAGCACTTTCCATGCCAATCACATCCACAACGCTGGCATTTTCTGTAGGTTTTTTATGAATTTGTTCATCAATATTAATCTTAGCAAAATCAAGGCCGTGATGGTCTAAAATGTCATCTTTAATTTGAAAAGCTAAACCAAGGTCATGAGCGTAATAACGCAAAGCTTTTCTTTCTTCAACTGAAGCGCGACCAAGAAACGCCCCCATTTCGCAAGCTGCCATAAATAATTCGCCAGTTTTTAAACGATGTAATTTGGCTAATTTTTCTTTAGAAATTTTTTGATTGGCAGTTTCTAAATCCATCATTTGTCCACCAGCCATGCCTTTAAATCCGGCGGCTGAGGCAGCAACTTTAATTAATTCGCATCTAACGAAAGCATCGGCGTGAGTTTCTGGTTCAGCAAGAATTTCAAAAGCGTAAGTTAATAAAGAATCGCCCGCTAAAATTGCAGTGGCTTCATTAAATTTTTTGTGACAAGTAGGCAGGCCGCGACGCATATCATCATTATCCATCGCTGGCAAATCATCATGAATTAAAGAATAAACATGGATGAATTCTAAAGCTGTGGCCGCGTTCAAAGAAGCCAAAGGCTGAACTCCTAGAATTTGTGCTGAAACAATAGTTAAAAAGGGGCGAATTCTTTTACCATCCGACATTGCGCTGTAACGCATTGCTTCTACTAATTTTGTTTCATCAAAACTATCAGGAAGCAATTCATCCATTCTTTTTTGCACAAGAATTGAACAAGCCAGCAAAGCTTCGGTAATAGTTCTATCTAACATAATTAACCATTTAATGTTTTTGCTAAGAAACTTCCTGTCACAGATTTTTTATTTTTTATAATTTGTTCTGGAGTGCCTTCGGCCACAATATATCCGCCTTTTTCACCACCATGAGGTCCAACATCGATAATCCAATCGGCGGTTTTCAAAACATCTAAATTATGTTCGATCACTAAAATTGAATTTCCAGTTTCAACCAATTTATGTAAAACTTTTAGAAGTTTGCTGATGTCTTCAAAATGCAAACCAGTTGTAGGTTCGTCCAAGATATAAAGCGTGTCTCCAGTTGCTTTACGGCTTAATTCTTTAGCTAGTTTAATGCGCTGTGCTTCACCACCAGAAAGTGTTGTGGCGCTTTGACCAATTTTCATATAGCCCAAACCCACATCGCATAAAGCTTTAAACTTGTCATAAATGTGCGACATGCTTGAGAAGAACGCAGCAGCATCTTCCGCAGTCATTTCCAAAACATCAGAAATAGATTTGTCTTTATATTTCACTTCCAAAGTTTCGCGATTATAGCGTTTGCCATGACAAGTTTCGCATTTCACATAAACATCGGGCAAGAAATGCATTTCGATTTTAATCAAACCATCGCCTTGGCAAGTTTCGCATCTTCCACCTTTCACATTGAAAGAGAAGCGGCCAACTTTGTAACCGCGAGCTTTTGACTCAGGAAGCGCGGTATAAAATTCACGAATGAAAGTGAAAGCGCCGATATAAGTACAAGGATTTGATCTTGGAGTTCTACCAATTGCTGATTGATCAATCTCAATAATTTTATCAATTAAATGAGAGCCAGAAATTGATTCATAAGGCCCTGGAGTAACTTTGGCTTTATTAACAATTTTATCCAAAGCGCGATAAAGAGTTTTAATGATCAAACTTGATTTTCCGCCACCAGAAATTCCGGACACGGCAGCGAAAACTTTTAATGGTAAATTCAGAGTAACATTTTTCAGGTTATTGGCTGTTGCACCTTTCAAAACAATCATCTTTTTTGGATCAAGCTTGCGGCGAGTTTTTGGAATTTCTATTTGTTTTTTGCCGCTTAAATATTGTCCAGTGATACTTGCTGGATTGTTAATTACATCATTTGGTAAACCTTCAGCAATAATGCTGCCTCCGTGAACCCCCGCACCCAAACCCACATCGATTAGATAATCTGCTTCACGCATCATTTCTTCATCATGTTCAACCACGATTACAGAATTTCCTAAATCGCGAAGATTTTTTAGCGTGGCGATTAGCTTGTTATTATCAGATTGATGCAGCCCAATTGAAGGCTCGTCTAACACATAAAGAACGCCAGAAAGGCCCGAACCAATTTGTGAGGCAAGGCGAATTCTTTGTGCTTCACCACCAGACAAAGTTCCAGATTCGCGATTCACGGTTAAATATTCCAAACCAACATTTTTCAAAAAACCTAAGCGGCGACAAATTTCTTTCAGCACGCGTTCAGCAATTTTTTGATGAGTTGGATTAAGTTTTGAGTTAAGTTCTTCAAACCATTCATTGGCTCTTTCAACCGACATGGCACTAACTTCGCCAATGTGAAGACCAGCGATTTTGATCGATAAAGATTGTTCGTTTAAGCGATGACCATTACAAGTTTCGCAAGTTTTAAGAGTTTGGAATTTTACTAATTCTTCTCTCATCCACTCACTTTCACTGTCAGAAAATTTCTTTTTTAAACCGTTAATAATGCCGTCAAAAGGCTTCTTAACTTTGAAAGATTTAAGTCCGTCTTCATATTTAATTTCTACTTCTTCTTCGCCAGTTCCGTAGAAAATTTTATCTTTAATTTCGCGAGTCAAAGTTTTGAAAGGAACATCTAAACTGAATTTGTATTTTTCAGATAAAGCCTGTAAAACTTGTTGATAGAAGCGGGCTTGCACACCTTGCCAAACTGCAACTGCACCTTGACGCAGAGAAAGATTTTCATCTTCAATCAGCAAATCTTCGTTAAAATAAAATTCAGTTCCAAGACCATCGCAAGATTTACATGCGCCGTATGGGCTGTTGAAAGAGAAGATGCGAGGCTCGATTTCAGAAATTGTAAAACCAGAAATTGGGCAAGAAAATTTTTGGCTAAATATTAGAATTTCACCTTCTTTGAATTTACTTTTTTTGTCAGGAAGACCGACAATTTCTACTAAAAGTAATCCTCCAGAAATTTTCAAAGCGGTTTCAACCGAGTCAGCTAAACGGTTGCCAAGATCTTGAGAAACAACGATACGATCAATTACAATCTCAATATCATGTTTTTTATTCTTATCTAAAACTGGCAGAATTTCGTTAAGATCATGAATTTCTCCGTCAACTTTAATGCGTTGAAAGCCTTGCTTTCTAGCGCTCATCATTTCTTTGCGATATTCACCTTTTTGGCCGCGAACAATTGGCGCTAGCAAATAAATTTTAGCTTTATTTGGAAGTTCCAAGATTTTTTCCACCATTAAAGATGAAGATTGGCTTTCAATTGCTTTGCCAGTAGCAGGAGAAAATGGCACTCCGATGCGCGCAAAAAGCAGGCGGAAGTGATCATAAATTTCGGTAACTGTACCAACTGTCGATCTAGGATTTCTAGAAGTGGTTTTTTGATCAATAGCAATTGAAGGAGAAAGACCTGTGATTGATTCAACATCTGGCTTGTCTTGTAGATCAAGAAATTGACGAGCGTAAGAAGACAGACTTTCGATAAAACGGCGTTGTCCTTCGGCATAAATTGTATCGAAAACCAAAGAAGATTTGCCCGAACCACTGAGGCCCGTAACTACAACTAACTGGTTTTTAGGAATTTCGATACTGACATTTTTTAAATTATGCTCTTTTGCACCAACAACTTTGATGAATTTTTCTTCCATGGTTTTACTTAATTTCGGAGTTTTTTGAATTTTTGCAAAGCGGGCAAATCTAGGAGACTGAGGCTTAATTGCAAGTGGAGATGGCTGGGTAATTTGGGGTATTTTTCCTGATGCTGTTATTCTTATCTTGTTGTCATTAACTCCGAATCGGGAATCTAGAAGTTAAGATATTATGGCACTGTCGTAAATCAACTTTTTCGTCGAATTTTTCGCAATTCAAAATTTTTTGGAACGCACGTACATCTAGGTAAGCTTACCTTCCAAAAAATTTTGAATCACAAAAACTTCTTAGAAAAACTTGATTTGCGACAGTGCCATTATTCGTTGCAAAATCGCACTAGATTTACTCTTTCGTGGGAATGGAAAGTAGATAGATGCCTAATTTTATTGGGCAAAAGCCAATTTTATCCATGTGGATAAAATTCAAATTGTTACTTCTGCACCAAAAAATAAAAAACCCGCCACAGAAATTTCTGTGACGGGCCTTCGCCAAATTAGAAATCTGGCTTGTGTAAGAAGCTATCGCTTGGATAAACTCCTCATCTTTTCAAGAGAAAAGAGCAATTACGCTATCTTAGGTCAATGAAGAAACTACAGATAGGGTAACCAATACAATTAGAGGTATAAAAACCATGATTAGTTACGATAGTGAGTAGTTATTAAGACAAGAAATTTATCACAAAACCAGCTTTTAGAAACTGGCTAAGCAACGACTTCTAAATAAATGACTGTTTGTTATAACAAACTAGCAGTCACCTCATTCCGGACTTTTTTCAATTCAGAATCAGTCAGTGGAATAAGTCCTTTTTGCAGCAAATAGCCATCTGGCCCAATTGTATCTTTGCTGATAATTTCTTTTGCAAATTCACGCATTTGCGGAATTAAATCTAAATGTTCTTTCTTGAAATAAATGAAAAGAGGACGCGAAACCGGATAAGCGCCAGAGACAATATTATTAAAGCTTGGAAGAGTGTTATTAATTAAAGCTGGTTGAATTACTTCGTGATTTTCTTCTAAGAAACTAAAGCCAAAAATTCCTAAAGCTTGGGCATCATTTTTTAATTTTTGTACAATCAAATTATCATTTTCTCCCGCTTCAATAAATTTGCCGTCACTTCTAATTACGCTGCATTTTTTCTTTCTGATTTTGGCATCTGGATAAGCATCTTTAAATGCAGGCATTTTATCACAAGCATCTTGCATAACCAATTCTACAAAGGCATCGCGAGTTCCTGAAGTTGATGGTGGGCCGTAAATTGCAATATTAGTTTCTGGTAAATTAGCATCAATATCACTCCATTTTTGATAGCGATTTTCTACTAATTTTCCGTTTTTCTGATCAGGAGTTTTTTCAGCTAGAGCCAAAAATATTTGTTCTTTAGTTAGGCTGTATTTCACGCCTTTGGTTGAATTGGCTAGCACAATTCCGTCATAGCCGATTTTAATTTCGACAATTCCGGCCACGCCATTTTCATTACATTTTTTGATTTCGCTTTTTTCAATTCTTCGTGAAGCATCAGAAAAATCTGGATAGTTGTAACCAACACCTGAGCAAAATAATTTAAATCCACCGCCAGTTCCAGTTGATTCAACGATGGGAGTTTTAGTTTTAGGTTTGTTACTACGACCAAATTCTTCGGCAATTGCAGCAGTGAAAGGATAAACAGTAGAAGAGCCAACCACATTAATGTGATTGCGGGCAGCAACTTTAAAATCAAACGCTAGGGCTTGGTTGCCAAGGGAAAAAACTGAGATAAGAGAAATTACAATTCGCAACATAACCGCAAAATTATTTATCATTAACTAGCAAAATTGAGAGACTCAAAAACTAGGCGGATACATCGCCATCAGGGCTGAACTTTCGCGCATCATTCAGATTGATCTCTAAAAGTCAACCCACTTAATTAACTACTATAATTAACCACTAAAGTCTTATCCAATCTTCATCCCCTCTTTCTCGATGTCATCCCCGCGAAAGCGGGGATCCAGTGCGATTTTTAAACAATTTGGAAACTCACTTCTGGATCCCCGCTTTCGCGGGGATGACATCGAGAAAGAAAGACGATTTTGTGTGTGATTATTTCTTTAGATTAAAAAATTGTAGAGTTGAAAATCAAAAACCCGTCAATATTGTGCAATCTTTTCTTTCCTACCAAAGCCACGCTTATCTAATTTAAATGCGAATAAAAGCAGTCACAAATAGTCATTTTCTTGCTCTGTTTTTGTTGTGCCTCTTTTTTAATTCTGCTGTTTTTGCCAAAGCTGCCAAACGCCATGTTAAAACTGCTCCAGAAAAAATTACCATTACTGTTAAAGGCAATGAAAGGGTTGATAATGACAGTGTAGCCTCTTATTTGGCTGTTAGTGACGGCAAGAAATTCTCTCAAAAAAACATAGATGAATCTCTTAAAAAACTTTATGAATCGGACCTGTTTTCAGAAGTAAAAATTTATGAAGAAGATGCTAGTGGCAAAAATCTGATCATCGAAGTTAAAGAAAATCCTGTAATCAGCGATATTAAATTTGTTGGAAATAAAAAGATTGAAGATGACGCTTTGCAAAGTGAAATCAGTTTGAAAAAGCGCTCGGTTTTCACTAAATCTAAGCTGCAATCTGACTTAAAAAGAGTTAATGAAATCTATCTCAAATCGGGTCGTTTCTTAACTAAAATCGAGCCGAAAATTATTCAAAAAGATCAAAATAGAATTGAATTAATTTTTGAGATTTTTGAGGGCCAAAAAGCTAAAATTTCGGATATTTATTTTGTGGGAAATCAGGCTTTTTCTACACAAGATTTATTCGATGAAATTTCTACCAAAAAATCTAAATGGTATAAATTTTTCTCCTCTTCTGACACTTACGATTCTGATCGCGTAGAATTTGATAAAGAAAAATTACGCCGATTTTACGGCTCTAAAGGTTACGCCGATTTCAGCACCATCTCTTCCATTGCCCAAATTTCTCCTAATAAAGAAAAATTCTTCATCACATTTTTAATTGAAGAAGGCATTAAATATAATCTAGGCGAAATAAATATTATCAATCATGTAGCCAAGTTTGATGCTTCAATTTTAGAGAAAGAAATTCTGATCAAAAAAGGCAAAGTTTATAACTCTGATTTGATCGATAAAACAGTTGATAGAATGGTGGAAGTGATGTCACAAAAATCTTACGCTTTCGCTCATATCGAGCCAGTTTTGAAGAGAAATAAAGAAGACAAAATCATTGATGTTGACTTCGTGATTAACGAAACGCCGCAAATTTATATTGAGCAAATTGTGATCACGGGAAATACCAGAACCATCGATGAAGTGATTAGAAGAGAGTTAAGATTTCGGGAGGGCGATCCTTATAACATAACTAAAATTAACCGTTCGAAACAAAGAATTCAAAATTTGGGTTTCTTCGAAAAAGTAGAATTTAAAACTAAAAGAATTGCCACCGCTGGCATTGATTCGGATAAAGTGATTTTGGAAATTGAAGTAAAAGAAAAAAAGACGGGAGAATTAAATTTGGGTATTGGCTATTCTACAGTTGATCGAGCCACCGCCAATATTGGTATTAAAGAGCGAAATCTTTTTGGTACGGGGCGCGAAGTTGGAATTAATGTGCAAAAATCATCTCTAAGATTTACTACCGAACTAAGCTATACCAAGCCTTATTTTATGGGTCGCGCCATTGATGTGGGTTTTGATATTTCCAAATATCAATTAAATAAATTGGCTACTTTAGTTTATGATCAAAGCTCTGACGCCATAGTTTTTCGTGGCGATTATTCGATGACAGAATTTTTGAAACATCAAATTCGCTATTCCTATCGTGATGAAACTGTTAGTAATATCAGCGACACCGCTTCACAAAATATCAAAAATCTGCAAGGTAATTTCACAACTTCTTTGGTTGGGCAAAGTTTCTTTTATGATAAAAGAGACAGCCGAATTGACCCAAAAGACGGCTATTATGTTTCGATTAGCCAAGATTATGCTGGAGCTGGCGGCACGGTTCACAATATGAAATATGAAGGCTCTGCTGGATATTATTTACCAACTTTCACCGAGGATTATGTTTTAAAATTCTTAGCTCGCGGCGGTGCAATTGATGGTATCGGCCAAGATGTGCGAAGTAACTTTGGTTTCTTTTTGGGTGGAAATACTTTCAGAGGTTTCCAATATGCAGGTTTAGGCCCGCGTACTCAAGCCACCAGCACAACTTCTGGCGGCGATGTAGTTGGTGGTAAATCTTATTATGTAGGAACGGCAGAATTTAGATTCCCGATGGGACTTCCAAAAGAACTCGGAATTAACGGTATTTTATTCAGTGATAATGGTACTGTGAAGGGAGTCGATCAAATCAACAAAAATGGCGGCCCTGTTTCAGATACAGGCTCTCTAAGATCTTCTTATGGTTTAAGCATCTCATGGTCTTCGCCTTTAGGGCCAATCCGCCTAGACTTCTCACGCGTGGCCAAAAAAGAAGCCTTTGACCGCACACAAGCTTTCAGATTTAGTTTTGGCAGCAGCTTTTAAAACCTAAATTATTTTATTGATAAAGGGGAGCATTTTTAAGTTAAATGCATGTATTTCAAGGATAGCAAATAAAAATATGCTCAGAAAATTATTAATTATGTATAATAAAGTTTATGACTTCAGTAACGATAGATCTAAATAGCGAAGAATTTTTAAGAAATTTCCTATCAGAATTTGAGAGTAAGGCCAGAAAAGATGAGAATGGAGTCGAATTTTGGTTTGCTCGAGATCTACAAAATCTCTTGGGTTATGAGGCCTCTTGGCAAAACTTCGAGCAAGTTATTGAAAAGGCTAAAATAGCTTGTGAAGGATTCGGACAGAAGGTCGAAGACCATTTTAATGATGTCATTAAAATGGTGAAAAGTGGTGTGGCTCCTAAGCCGACAAAAGATTTAAAACTCAACAGGTATGCTTGTTATTTAATAGCTCAAAATGCTGATGTAAGAAAAAAACCAGTGGCATTTGCTCAAACTTATTTTGCAGTTCAAACAAGAAGAAGAGAGTTAGATGATATTGAATTAAATAAGCTGAGTGAGAATGAAAAAAGAATTCAACTTAGGTCTGATATAAAAAAACATAATGCTCTTCTTTCTGGAGTAGCTAAAAGTGCAGGAGTTGTGCAGCCCTTGGATTACGCTATTTTCCAAAACCATGGTTACAAAGGTTTGTACGGCGGTTTAGATAAGAGTGGAATTGCAAACAAAAAGAATCTGTTAAAAAAAGATGATATTTTGGATCATATGGGAAGTGAAGAGTTGGGTGCTAACATTTTTCGCATTACCCAAACAACTGCAAAAATACAAAGAGAGGCTGTTAGTAATAAATTCAAGGCTAATGAAGTTCATTATGAAGTTGGTAAAAAGATTCGTGATACTATCAGAGAAATAGGGGGAACAATGCCAGAAAACTTAGCCACTGCTGAAAATATAAAGAAAGTAGAAAAAGAGAGAAAAAAGAAAATCAAAGAAGAGAAGAAATCTCAGAAACTCTTATTAAAACAAGAGAATAAAAATTCTTAATTCTAGATTGAGATTTGGTAATTACCCAATCTTCCTCAATCTATTCATATATAAAGTAGCACCAATCGCATCAATCTTTTTTCCTTTGCTAGCAATCTTATATCTGCCGCCGCGAGCCACAGGATAAGAGAAGTCGCCACAGAAAACATCGAAGGTAATTCTATTGTGATAAGAAGAATTATTGTCGCCAAATAGATCAAAACAAACTCTAACTTCGACAAAATTCTTGGCTAAAAAATCAGAAATTTTTTGAGCTTTTTTAATTTCATCAGCAATTTTTTGTGACTTTATTTTACTAGAAATTTCTTTAGTAAGATTTTTCAAATTTTGGTTCGAAAGCATGATTTTGATGATTATTTCAGCATTTTCTCCAGCTAAATCTCTAACAGCGGAAATATTTTTTTGCACAATTGCCGCGCGCAATTCTTCTTTATTTTTTACTTTCAATTCAGACAAGAAAACTTCCAAAAAATTCGGCAAAGAAAATTCAATCATCAAGTTATTTTCTTGTTTTTTGCCACTAAGTTTCTTCAAAATTTCTAACAAAATTCCAATAACTTCAAAATCAGATTTTTCTTCATCACAGCCAATAATCTCAACGCCCACTTGGGTTTGTTGACGGTCTTTGTAAAGATCTTCACTTTTTGCACAAAGCACATCGCCCACATAACAAAGTTTTAAGGGCAATTTTTCTTCTTGCAGGCGACTGGCCAAAAGCCTTGAAATTTGTGGCGTGATGTCATTTCTAAAAACTAAATTTTCTCCAGAAATTACATCAATTGTTTGAAAATAATTTTTCGATTTTTCTTCAATAAAACTATCTTCAAATTCAACCAGCGGAGTTTTGATCAAGCGATATCCAGCCTTTAAAAATGCATCAATCGCGCTGTTAATATTTTTGTGATTTTTCTCTGCTTCATCAAATAGCAAATCGTAAAATCCTACAGGCAGTAAAGAAGATTGTTTTTTCATAAATCAGTTTGCGATAATAATTGAGTCAAAAATATGATTTTGAGTTGCGAGTTAAAACCCCTCGGTTCTGCTAACGCAAGAACCGATCCCCTTATGGGGGATTATAAATTCTGTAAAAATTTTTCTAAATTAAGCATATCCATCCAAGCTAATTTTTTCTTAGCCGATTGGCGCATCAAATATGACGGATGAAACACTGTGAAAGTTTTAATTGTGCGAGACAAAAATTTTGGTGAAAAATCCATAAATTTTCCACGAATATTGCTAATCGGTTCAGTAATTCCAAGCAACGCCGTCATTGAAGTTGCGCCCACAATCACAATAACTTCAGGATTCATCAATTGAATATGGCGTTCCACAAATGGTCGGCAAATTGCTAGCTCTTCATCAGTTGGGCGACGATTTCCGGGTGGTCGCCAGAAAATTACATTGGTGATGTAAAAATCTTTAGCGCGCTGCATATTTATGGCTTGAAACATGCCATCCAAAACTTTTCCTGAATCGCCACAAAATGGAATTCCTTGTAAATCTTCATGGTTTCCGGGTGCTTCGCCAATCACCATAACTTTTGACTCAGGATTTCCGTCGCAAAAAACTGTGTTGGTGGCCATTTTTTTCAAATTGCAGCCATCAAAATTTTCAATTGCTTTGCGCAAATCAGCCAGAGTTTTAGAGCCGTCAGCCAGTTTTTTTGCTTTGGCTACAATTTCATTCAGCGAAATAAATTTTTCATTTGCTTCAACTGAATTCACAGGAACTTTTTTTGCCATGTCTTGGTTAATTTGTTGAGATTTTTTTGCTAAAGCAGAAAGAGCATCAGATGTTGAAAATACAGGTTTTATGAAAGAATTATTCTGAGGTTCTTGTCGAGTTTCTTGACGAATTTCTCCATAAAAACTCGCATTATAATCATCATTATTTGGCGCAGAATTATTGGCTGGTTTAACAGCTAATTTTTCTACAACTTTCTTTTTTACAATATCTTTCGCCGCAAAATGATTCTGCGATTTTTCAGATATCACTTCTTCCAAACCATTATCAGCGTAAAATTCTAAAGCTTCAGCAATGTTAATTTTTTTCTTCATTGTTTAATTTCTTTTTCATGTAATTTCCAACCTTCTGTCATTTCGAACGCAGTGAGAAATCTCATGAGTTTTAAACTCCGAGATTCAGCCTCATGAGATTTCTAAATGCGTTCGAAATGACAGGCGGGTTGAATGTTCTAATATTACTTCACAATCTGCTTAATAAATTTCTGAAAATCATCGGCCTTCTCAAAATTTTTATACACCGAAGCAAATCTTACAAAAGCCACTTTATCCAATTTTTCCAGAGCCGCCATCACAATCTCGCCAATCTTCGAAGAAGCAACTTCCGTCTCATTATCCATCTCAAGCTGGCGCACAATATTATTCACCAATTTCTCAACTTGTAATTCTGAAACTGGTCTTTTTCTCACTGACATTTCAATCGATTTTTTCAATTTTTCAGGGTCAAAAATTTTCTTCTCACCATTTTTTTTAATCACCAAAACTTCACGCAACTGCACGCGCTCAAAAGTTGTAAATCTTGAATCGCAAGCCGTACAATAACGCCTTCTTTTCACCGATTCGCCATCATCCGAAATGCGACTATCTTTCACTTGGGTTTCAACATTTGTACAAAATGGACAACGCATAAATTATAAATTATTTTTCAGTTTTTTCAGTCAAAGCCGCTTTAATAAAGCCATCAAGCTCACCATCTAAAACGGCTGCAGTATTTCCAGTTTCAAAATTGGTGCGCAAATCTTTCACCATTTGATAAGGATGCAAGACATAGGAACGAATTTGATGTCCCCAACTATTATCAGTTTTAACCGATTCTGAAACATTTTGTGCTTCTTGTCTCTTTCTCATCTCAAGCTCATAAAGCCTTGATTTAAGCATGTTCATGGCTGTTACACGATTGCGCAATTGTGAACGATCAGACTGACATTGCACCACAGTGTTGGTCGGTAAATGGGTAATTCGCACAGCAGAATCTGTTTTATTAACATGCTGTCCACCAGCACCACTGGCGCGATAAGTATCAACTCGCAAGTCTTTGTCTTGAATATCAATTTCAATTTCATCATCAACTTGCGGATAGGCCCAAACTGAAGCAAAGCTGGTTTGTCTTTTGTCATTGGCATTGAATGGAGAAATGCGAACTAAACGATGCACGCCAGTTTCTGAGCGCATCCAGCCAAAAGCAAAACGACCAGAAATTTTTAAAGTGGCAGATTTTATTCCCGCTTCTTCGCCGTCTAGCGCGCTGATAATTTCACTTTTAAATTTATGTCTTTGAGCGAAGCGATCATACATCCTCAGTAACATTTCAGCAAAATCACAAGAGTCAGTTCCACCAGCGCCAGCATTGATGTCGATGAAACAATCATTCACATCATTTTCGCCACTAAATAGACATTCAATTTCAAAATTATCGACGAAAGTTTTTAGCTCTAAAAGTTTTTTTTCTATATCTGAAATTAGCTGCGCATCGCCTTCATCTTTGGCTAGTTCGAAATATTCACGATTATCTTTTAAGCCATTTTCAATGAGAAAAAACTTCTGCAATTTTTCTTCTAAAACTGATTTTTCTTTTAAAGTTTTTTGAGCTTCTGCTTTATTATTCCAAAGCTCTGGATCTTCTGATTTTGTAACGAGTGTTTCTAATTCTGCCTGTAATTTTTCTGGCTCAAAGGCACCTCTTAACCAGCTCTAAGGAGGTCTGAATCTGGTTTAATAAAGTTTCTATTTCTGCGCTCATTTTAGGAAAAATATTGATGTTTTGAAAAGCCTAATTAGGTTCTCACTATTCTATCCTTTCTACTTCTAAAAAAAATTCTACGAAAAATTTATATGACAATTTTAGCAAAAAAATTTGATGTCTGTGTAATTGGCGCCGGTCCGGGTGGATATGTTGCTGCCATCAGAGCCTCACAACTTGGCCTTTCAGTTGGTATTATTGAAGCTAATCACTTAGGTGGAATTTGTTTAAATTGGGGATGTATTCCAACAAAAGCGCTTTTGAAATCTTCAGAAGTTAATCATCTTTTACATAATTTAGATGAATATGGATTCAGCGCGAAGGAAGTTAAATTTGATTTCGCTAAAATTATTGAACGCTCTCGCAGTGTTTCTAAAAAGCTAAGCGGTGGTATTGCGGGCTTGATGAAAAAAAATAAAATTGAAGTGGTTGATGGTTTTGCTAAATTCATCAGCAATAAAAAAATCTCTGTAACTAAAGATGGCAAAGAAGTTGCGCAAGTTGAAGCAGCTAATTTCATCATTGCAACTGGTGCAAGAGCCCGTGTGATTAACGGTATGGAACCAGATGGTGAATCAATCTGGACTTATCGCGAAGCTATGACTCCAAAGGCTTTGCCAAAATCAATTTTAGTTGTTGGTTCGGGCGCCATTGGTGTGGAATTTGCTTCTTTCTACAGAAATATGGGTTCAGAGGTTACGATTGTTGAAATGGCTGAAAATATTTTGCCAGTTGAAGATGAAGAAATTTCTAAAATCGCTCGCAAATCTTTTGAAAAACAAGGCATCAAAATTATCACTTCTGCTGGTTTGAAATCTTTGAAAAAAGCCAAAGATGGAGTTACTGCTTCAATTGAAATTGCAGGAAAGCTTGAAGAAATCAAAGCTGAAAAAGTTATCATGGCTGTAGGAATTGTGGCTAATGTAGAAAATCTGGGCTTAGAAAAAACTAAAGTGAAATTAGATAAAGGTAGAATCCAAACTAATCCTTATTTAGAAACTGACGAAGCGGGAATTTTTGCAATTGGTGATGTGGCTGGCGCTCCTTGGCTTGCTCACAAAGCTTCTCACGAAGGAACTATCGCTGCTGAAAAAATTGCCAGCAAGGTTGGTAAATATAATGCCAAAAAAGTTCACCCAATCAAAAAAGAAAATATTCCAGGTTGTACTTATTCAAGACCACAAATTGCTTCAGTAGGTCTTACTGAGAAAGCGGCTATTGCGCAGGGCAAAAAAATTAAAGTTGGCCGTTTTCCTTATATGGCAAATGGTAAAGCAATTGCGATGGGCGAAACTGAAGGCTTAATTAAAGTTATCTTTGATGAAAAATCAGGAGAGCTTTTAGGAGCACATTTAATAGGTGCAGAAGTTACTGAAATGATCCAAGGTTATGTCATCGCAAAACAAGCAGAATTAACAGAAGAAGATTTAATGCATACAATCTTCGCCCATCCTACAATGTCAGAGATGATGCATGAAGCAGTGTTGGATGCTTATGGAAAAGTTATTCATTTTTAAAAATTTTTCTAAATTAGTTGTTTGACAAATAAAAACTTGTCCTTATTTTCCGCCAACTCTTTGAGTTTGGTCGGTCTGTTTTAGTTGAAAAACTACTTCTACAAAACTGATTATTTCGCTAGGGAGCTGATTAGAAATAGTCAGCAATTATTATTAAAATCAAAAATTGGTTTGTTGAAATGAAAAAATTATCACTAGTTCTTGCTGCAGTTTTATTCGCTGCTAATGCTAACGCTCAAGCTCCTAAAGCTGAAGTTAAAGCTGCTGCTCCAGTTGCTAAAGCTGAAGTTAAAGCCGCTGCTCCAGCTGTTAAAGCTGAAGTTAAAGCCGCTGCTCCAGCTGTTAAAGCTGAAGTTAAAGCTGTTGCTGAAGCTGCTGCTCCAGTTGTTAAAAAAGCTAAAAAAGCTAAAAAACAAGCTAAAGCTGCTGTTGAAGCTCCAGTAGCTGCTGCTCCAGTTGCAGCTGCTCCTGCTGCAGTTGCACCAGTTGCTGTTAAAAAATAAACTTAGTTTTTAACTAAAGTTTAAACCGGATCAGCCTCAAAACTGATCCGGTTTTTTTGTGACAAATTTTTCCTTCCAACATTCTTCGCGCTCAATGCGTAGTGTTGAGAATATCTTGGATTAAAAGATTGCAGTAAGATGAGGCATTTATCTTCTCTTCCTAAAATTTCTTGCGGTTTTCTTCCTTAAAAATAGGTTGCGCCGCCCTTCTTTTAGAGGGCTCATTAGCCGGATTAGCTCAGTGGTAGAGCAACTGTCTTGTAAACAGTAGGTCGTCAGTTCAAATCCGACATCCGGCACCACTTCTCTCTAAGTTCCAACTCATTTACAGAATTACCAAAATTCTTAAATGGGACACTCTCGGGACAATAAATAACAAAAATCCTCAATAACTGTTTGTAACGAAGAAAAAAATCTTCGTCTTATTTATCTGATAAATTTTTTGTCTTAGCCAAGAATTTAAAAGATAAAAACCTTTGGCTTGTCTTAGATTTTTTAAGTAGTTTGTCCCTTAAATGTCCCATAAGACAAAAACCTTATCTCAAAACCCTCTTATACAAAGGAAGAAAGCACTTATTTCCTACTGATTAATTATCAGTAGTTGCCTTTTATTGTAATTATTTCTAAGTTTCTTCTCATTCTTGTAATTTTCTTAACCAAAAAATGGCAACCATTGAGAAGCGAACCAGCCTAGACGGAGCCGCGTCTTATCGAGCAAAAGTGAGACTAAAAGGCTATCCAAACCAAAGCGCCACTTTTTCAAGATTAACTGATGCGAAGAAGTGGGTGCAAGATACTGAATCAGCAATCCGCGAGGGCAGACACTTCAAAACCAACGCTGCAAAAAAACACACGCTAAAAGAATTAATTAATCGCTACCTCGAGGAAATTTTATCTCGCAAAACAAAGGGCGTTGGCGACCAAACAACTCAGCTAAATTGGTGGAAAGATAAAATTGGCAGCTTCCTGCTTTCTGACATCACAACTGCTCTAATCATTGAACAGCGCAACAAACTGTTATCCGAAAAAAGCCTGCGAAAAGACGGAAAGAGAAGCAACTCAACGGTTAATCGTTATTGTGCAGCGCTAAGCCATTGCTTCACAATCGCAGTAAAAGAATGGGAATGGTTGCAAGAAAACCCCATGTCAAAAATGAAGAAGCTCAAAGAACCACGAGGCAGAGTGAGATTTTTAAGCGATGAAGAACGCGAAAGATTGCTCATAGTTTGCAAGGAAAGCCAAAGCCCTTTCCTTTATGTTTTAGTTGTTCTGGCAATCAGCACAGGCGCAAGAAAAATGGAATTGTGTAGCCTCAATTGGGAAGATGTCGATTTAAAGCGCGGCATGATAATTTTGCACGACACCAAAAACGGTGAAAGAAGAGCTTTGCCATTGGTTGGAATTGCCAAAGATTTGATGAAAGAACATTTCAAAAACCGAAACGAAAACACCAACCGCGTTTTTCCAGCAAAGAATTTGATTGATCCAATCGACATTCGCACACCTTTTGAAACCGCGCTAATCAAAGCGGAAATAGAAGATTTCAGATGGCATGATTTACGCCACTCTTGCGCAAGTTATTTAGCAATGAATGGCGCAACTCTTGCAGAAATTGCGGGGGTTTTGGGACACAAAACCTTGTCGATGGTTAAACGCTATTCTCACATTTCAGAAGCGCACACGGCGAAGGTTGTGGAGAGAATGAATAGTAAGATTTTTGGAGGACTGTGAAAAATCAAAAACCGATTCCTAAAAATTTGATTCCTGCTTTTTCATATTCTGATGATGAGAATTACATTTATGACTCGTTGTTACCAGTAACTACGCAAAATATTGGTGGGCAATACTTCAATCTAATTACCATAGATAACATATGTAAATTTTTTGAATACTTCATTAAAGATGATGGCGATCTTAACAGCTATCTCGAGGAATTTTTGTCTGAAACTATTTTTAATAACTCTTTGATTAAAACTTTTTTTGAAGATGAGCAAGGTTGGCACGCTACGTCATTCAATAGGAAAACAGGTAAATTCAATAGTACCAATCTTGGTTGCCATGAATTACACTTTTGCCGAGAGTCATTTCTCCGATCTGTTACTTTTACAGGTTTATATAGAAATTTAGACAGCATAGCTTTTATGAAAGCTGTTGGAATAAGGCGCGATTATACTCATTTCGTTGAAGATATTCTTGATTTAAAATACTACTTAGAGACGGAGACAGACCTACAAAGTGCTTCGTCCGCTGAGAAATCCCTTAATAAAAAGGTCGAAGGAATTGGTGCTGAGATAAAATCACAAGTTGCTCTCGATAATGATTACGCGGGCACAGCTATTACATCAGTGATAGAAAAGGCGGTAAAATCTTTCATACAAAAAGGGGTTAGCAATCCAAAACCAAGACAAGTATGGGATGAAATTAAGTCCCAGAATCCGCTTCCAGAACCAATTAATCAGATGAGTAGAGCCAGAGGAATATCGTATTTAATTCCTACGACGCTGAATCCTGAAAGGATGTCGTACAAAACATTCTCAAACAGAGTTGGTGAATTTAAAAAACATCACAAAAAAGCCAACAGATAGCACCGCAATCTTCGACAAATACCGTCAAATCTCCCGACAAACTCCCGCTTAGAAAATATAGTCCCGCCCCATTCCCGCCTAGGAAATAGCTGATTGTAAGCACCTAAGAGTCCTCCAAAATTACTCACAACATTTCGCGAAGAATCTCAATTCGTGGGTGTTGTTTATCACTCTTATCAACTAACAAAAAACTAAAAATGATAACTCAAAACATCGAGTCCTGTCCGAAATACTTTTCAGTAAAAGTATTTTGTGAGAGGCAAAATCTTAGCGAGGGCGCTGTGCGTTCTTGGATATTTTTTGGAGAACAAAATGGCTTCAAGAAATGCATCCGCAAAGTGGGCAGAAAAATTTATATCATAGAGGAGAAATTTTTCGAATGGATGGAGGGCAACCAACATGCATCATAATCAACAAGAAGAAAAGCTTGTAGCTAATACCTTGGACAGTGTAGCTACAAGCCCTGAATTGCCCGTTAAGGAAAAACAGACAACAGAGCCAGTTTTAGATTCTTTCTGCCCTAACCGCAACCAAAAATCCAAAAGATTGGTTGCTTGGTTCAAGCTAATCAAAAACAACCAAGAGGTGGTTTTTGTTCTTAATGGTCAAAAAGCCAAAACGCTTAAGGCTTTAATAGAAAACGGCGAAAAGGGCTGCACAGCTTTGGAAATATCCAAAACTTTTGCACTACGCTTAAGTGAGTATATCAGAGCTTTAAGAAGCGATGGTTTGGCTGGTGGTTGCAATCTCAATATTGTAACCAACAAAGAACCCAATCCCGTTGGCTGGCACGGTCGTTACATTCTGTGCGACAGGGTTGAAATCGTGAGCTTTCCTTCAAATCAAAATTTGGAGGTGAGCAATGACTCGTAAAAAACCATCCAACTTCGATGAAGCAATTGCCGAATGTGAAGAGGCGGAAAGGCTTGGTATAACCAACCTCGAAGACTTCTACAAACCAAAAGTAATTGCTGCTCATCTTGGTGAATTTCTTTCCAAGAAATTTAGCGAAAGAGATTTAATCATTCAGCCCTGCTTGCCAAAGCAGGGTTTGATGATGATTTACGCTAAACGAGGAGTTGGTAAAACCTACTTCGCCTTGTTTCTTGCCTGTAAAATTGCCAGCGGAGCGAGTTTGTTTAACGAAAGGTGGAAAGTTGGTAAGAAGTGGAAAGTCCTCTACATTGATGGCGAAATGCCAGCAAGCTCAATGCAAGAAAGGCTCAAAACTTTTGCCAACGATTCTTGCGACAAAGAAAATCTTTCAATTGTTACGCGTGATTTGCAGGTAAATGGCATCATGCCGAATCTGGCAACAGAAGAAGGTCAGCAAGCAATTGAACATCTGGTTGAGAAAGCGGATGTTGTGGTTGTCGATAATCTTTCAACTTTGGCAACTGGTGGTAAGGAAAACGAGGCAAACAGCTGGGATCCAATTGCTCATTGGGCTTTGCGTTTACGCTCTTGTGGCAAGTCCATCATCTTCATTCATCATGCTGGCAAAGATAACAACCAGCGCGGCACATCGAAGAAAGAAGACATTTTGGACACAGTCATAAATCTGAAACACCCCTCCAACTACAACAGCGAAGAAGGTGCGCGATTTGAAATTCATTTTGAAAAATCGCGTGGCTTCGCTGGTGAAGATGCAAAACCTTTTGAGGTCAAACTTCATCTCGAAGAAAACCAAGCCAGTTGGGAAGTTTTTGAACTTGAAGATTTGGAGGAAAAAAGGGTGGCAGAATTGGCAAGTGAGGGAATGAGTCAGCGCGACATTGCTCATGAGGCTGGTCTTAGTCTGTCGAAAGTGAATCGGATTTTGAAGAAGTTGAAATAATCTGTTTCACAAGTGTTTCACTGTTTCATTTCTTAAGGAGTGGAACGGTGAAACAGCAAAATATTATTTAGAGTTAAGCAACAATTACACGCGCGTGCGCGTGCGCGCGGAATGCTCCCTTTTGAGTAAAATTATTGTTTTCTTCTCACGATTTCCAAATGTCAATTTTAGGACATATTTTGAGATTTTTTTTATCAACAAAAAGCGTTATTGAGTGATAACGATGCCAGCCAACTTGGCGTTTTGGCATGTATCTTCTTAGCGCTTTGTCATACTTTTCTTCATACTCTGTATCAAATATCTGATAAAGCACAAATGTGGAATTATTTTCTTTTGCTATTTTTTTAAGTTGCTCTTCGGAAAGAGCTAAATCTTCTTCATAATCTTTCACATCGTAGTAATCAGAGCCAGCAATTACACAACCTTCAATTGAGGCAATATTTAACATTAGTTGATTACCATTTTCTGGACGAACAATCTTTACTTCAATTTTTTCGCTGGGATCGGATTTCTCATAAAAATCTTTGCATTTCTTCAGGCCACAATAAGAGTAGCTGGCGTATTTGAGAAATTTGTCATCGTTATATATTTTGAATTTGCTGCAGCTAGAGGCGACATAAAGCACCGTAGCAATAATAATGATATTTTTCATTCTATCCCATTTTCTTTGAGCAATGCTTTTTACAGAATAATTTTATTCAAAAAAATTATTTTATACATATTCCCTGAAGCTCACCCGACCTCTTTAAGCAAGAAAACCCTATCGGACAATCCAAATCAAAAGAACAGCCATCGATTTCTTGAGGACCAACATTTCTTCCATAGTTATTATACGATGAGCTATAATCTCTTACTCCATAATTGTTTGTTGGCTCAATACAAACACCATTCATATTTATACTGCCACTGGGTTTCACACACCTATTACCGTAGCCACATTCAAAATCACTGAAGCAAGCAAAGCTGTTATTGGAAAAAATAACTAAGAAAAAACACGCTATTAATCTGATTGCCATTATTGTTTAATCATTTGATTTATTTTCTTAGAAGAGCGGCTTTGGTTCATTGATTTTTTTGCACTCTCCTTCATAAGCCCTTGAGAGATATTTGCAGTTACTAGACCAACGATAATAACCATATCTACTCACTGCGATCAAGTCTCTACAACCAATTTTATCTTCTGAACTATTAACATCTTTTGACCTCTCTCTTGTTAGCTCTAAAACATTCTTGTCTTCATCCGAGATTTTAACTTTGTATTCCTCTTTTTCTCCCAAAGAACTATGACTTATCGCAACCTTATTTCTTAAATCTAAGCTCAGTATTGCGGTTTCATCATTTAACTCAAACATATGCTCTGGCTCTACATTCCTGTAGTTACATTCCATCCATATTAAAGCTTTTTTCTTACCAGTTTCCGCAGCTAAAGAATCACAGATTTGCAAGTGAATAGTTAAGATAATCGTTAGCAGTAATTTTTTCATAAAGTTAGGGTATGTTCTTTTTTTATGATTTAGGCGCTCTTAAACTTCGTAAAATAACGCAGTATAAGCAACATAAAATGCTATTCATAGAGTGTAGAGTTATAGAGTGCTTTGTATTGGATAATTTTCCATGTCCAATACAAACACATCTATACAGAAACAGTTCGGTAAAAAAGTCCGCGAGTTAAGAACAGAGAGCGGTTACTCACAAGAAGCATTCGCATTTGAATGCAAATTGCACCGAACATACATCGGCTGTATCGAAAGGGGCGAGAAGAATGTTACGATTACAAATATTGAGAAGATTGCGAAGGCTTTAAAAACTGAAGTCTGGAAACTGTTCTTTAATGACCCAAAGAAATTATGAAAAAATTATCCCTAGTCCTTTTGCTTTTATTGATATCGGGCAACGCAGTAGCTAAAGAATCAGAAGATGGATGTAAAAATTTGAAAGCTGAGGAATGTAACAAGAGTGTTCAGAGTGTGATTAAAAAAGCAGGAGATTTTACAGAAGAGTGGAAAAATAATAAATCTAACCCTTCTACCAATTGAGCAGTTTTTGACCAAAAATCTTGGGACACTCACGGGACATTTGCCCACAAATTTTGGCAAAAAATCAAAAATATTGACAACAGGCAAAACTCTCTAAACTGTTGCAAATACTGTTGTTATTTATTTTCATCGTTCGCCGTTTGTGCCCGAACCCAGACTTGTAAACAGTAGGTCGTCAGTTCAAATCCGACATCCGGCACCAGCTCTCCAAATTACCCCGCTGATGCTTCTTCGCTCCCTTCTCTTTACAGTTTTGATCAATCTCTGGGGCGCGATTATTCCGATTATTTACTCTCCAGCCTTTCTCACTCGCAACACCAAGCTGGCTGATCACGGCGCGAAGGTTTGGTCTGTCGGCGTGTTGTGGCTGCTAAAAAATATTTGTGGAATCGAATATGAAATTCGTGGTTTGAAAAAATTACCGAAAGAATCCTGTATTATTGCCTCTAAACACCAATCGGCTTGGGAGACTGTAGTAATGCATCTAATTTTTCGTCACCCCGTTTACGTTTACAAAAAAGAGCTCGAGAAAATTCCATTCTACGGTTGGTATTTGAAGGTGATGAGTGGCATTAAACTTAATCGCAAAGGCGGCGCTTCGGCTCTTAAATCTTTGATTAAGCAGGCAAAAAATTATTTAGAAAAAAGTCAGACTGTTATTTTATTTCCACAGGGAACTCGTGTGCCAGTTGGCGGTTCGGTTGAAAAATATCCTTATCAAGCAGGAGTTACCGCGCTTTATTTGGCCTGCGGCGTACCGGTAATTCCAGCAGCGCTGAACTCAGGAAAATTTTGGCCAAAGAGCGGCTCAAGAAAAAAATCAGGAAAAATTATTTTAGAATTTCTCGATCCGATTGAGCCGGGGCTTTCGAAGCAGGAATTTAATCAGCGTCTCGAAAGGGAAATAGAAGAGAGAAGCGCTTTACTTTAAGCTTCATTCCCGGGTAGGCGGGAATCCAGGAAGACTATCAAGCGCTCGGCGGAACCTTTTCTGGATCCCCGCCTGCGCGGGGATGACGTGATTAGGTTTGTGCTAATATTGGAATAATCGAATTGCTAAGCTCTTATAGGGACGACTAGAAAAAAAAGATTGTTGAGCTCTAACAGGGACGACTAGAAAAAAAAGAGAGGAGACAAGAAGCGCTTTACTTTAAGCGTCATTCCCGCGTAGGCGGGAATCCAGGAGGGCTTCAAGAGCTCGGAACCTTTTCTGGATCCCCGCCTCCGCGGGGATGACGCGATTAGTTTTGTGCTAATATTGGAATCGAATTTCCGAACTCGTGCATGGATGACTAGATTAGATCGTGGTGGGCCCTCACGTCGTGTACTCGCAAAAATTCGACATTTTTTTCAACAAGAAATTTTGAAATTTCCAAAGTTTTTTCTGCGCGATCTCCAGGAATATTTAACGCGTTTAGAAAACTTTTTTTCGAATGGCCGATATAGAGCGGCAGGCCTAGAATTCTGTATGCGTCGATGTTTTCTAAAATTCTAATTGATTGTTCCGCATTTTTTGCAAAGCCAATTCCCGGATCAAAAATAAGCTGCGATTTTCTAACATTTTTTTTCTCAAGAGCGGAAATTTTAATCGAAGCCCAAGCCAAAATTTCTTGAGTAATGCTGAGATGTTGATTGACGATAAGATCACGATTGGCATGGATTGCCAGGTTATGCATTAAAATCACCGAAATGTTTTTCGCAGCGACAAATTCAACAATTTTTTTGTCAATTAAACCGCTTACGTCGTTAACAATCTCGACACCAATTTCTTGTGCTTTCTGAATGGTTTCGAAGTGGTAGGAATCAATGCTTGTCTGAATTCCCTGCGGTTTTGCTAGTGCAACTACTGCCGGTAAAATTTTTTCTAAACGCGACCATTCTTCTTCGGCGCTTATTGGCGTTGCTTGTGGGCGGGTGGATTCTGCGCCAATGTCGATTACGCCCGCGCCTTCCAAAATCATTTCTTGTGCGTGAGCTAGTGCAGATTCGAGTGAAGAAAATTTTCCACCGTCAGAAAATGAGTCGGGAGTGACGTTTAAAATGCCAACAATTTTTGTCATTTTTTTGGAGAGTTTTGAATTTTGAGCACAGTGCTCAAAATTAACTTTTAGCCTGTAAACTAGATGCTTGCCTTACCATTTCTTCTCAAATTTCTTGCGTAAAATAATCGCCACTAAATTGAACAAAATTAGAAAGGTGAGTAGTAGCAAAATTGCTGCAGAAGTTTTTTCCATAAAACCAATTTCTGGAGAATCAGACCACAAATAAATTTGCACCGGCAGCACAGTTGTTGGGTCGGTAAAACCCTGCGGAATGTCTGCGATAAAAGCTACCATTCCAATCATTAGCAGCGGCGCGGTTTCGCCCAGAGCGCGGGAAACGGCAAGAATCGTTCCCGTCATTATTCCTGGCATTGAGAGCGGCAATAAATGGTGCAGCATTACTTGCATTTGTGAGGCGCCAAGAGCCGCTCCAGCGTCGCGAATTGAACTCGGAATTGAGCGAATCGTGTTGCGTGTGGCAATAATTATTACTGGCAACACCAACATGAAGAGGGTCATTCCACCCACTAAACTAGAAGAACGAGGCAGATGCATGAATTGCAAATAAACTGTTAAACCAAGCAATCCGTAAATGATTGAAGGAATGGCGGCGAGGTTGTTAATGCTGATTTCAATAATGTCGGTAAGGCGATTTTTCGGCGCGAATTCTTCGAGGTAAAAAGCGCACATTACTGCAATTGGAAAAGCAAAAATTAAGAAGATTAGCATTACTAAAAACGAACCAACCAAGCCAGCGCCAACTCCGGCAATTTCTGGCTCGCGCGAATCGGCAAATTCAAAAAATTTCCAATTCACAACTTTGCGAATCTCGTTTTTTTCTTTTAGGTCTGAAAGCCAAAGCAACTGATTTTCATTGAGTGCCGAAGAATTTTGATGTTTGAAAAACATGTCAGATTT
>CAMCME010000003.1 GCA_945875925.1 Rickettsia typhi
TTATCAAATTGGCAAACAAAAATACGCCACCAAAGATCTTTTAGAAGTCAGCAGCAAAGACATTCAAAGCAAATATCACGAATTTGCCACCATCTTGCGCCAACACAATGTTTCGGGGCGCGAAAATGCTTTTGATAAATTGGTAAATCTTTTTCTTTGCAAAATTGTTGACGAGTCAAAAAACCCAGAAGATTTAAAGTTCAACTGGAAGGGAATTGCTTATGACAGCTATTTTGACTTACAAGATCGCCTGCAATTGCTTTATCAAGCGGGAATGAAAGAGTTTTTAGCGGAAGATGTGACTTACATTGACGGCGCGGCAATCGACAAAGCTTTTCGTTTTTTTAAAAAAGACCCCGACGCAACCAAAGACACCATCAAAAAATATCGGATTAGTACGCTTTGCGGTTGGTAAAGAAAAATAGAAGATTATTTCTTAAGGAGTTCAGTCAAGCCATCTGCAACTTTACCATAAGAGTCGCTTATGCTCTTAAATGAAATTGCGTACTGCCCCTGTGGTTTTGTAATGTCCACAACCATAGTCTTTGTATCCTTATATTTATTACATAAATCTTGCGTTAGATATACAACTGGCACCCCCGCTTTTTCTGCTATTGATCGTAATTGCGAAGTAAAATCACAGCATTTTTGAATTATAAAAGGATTAGAGTCGGCGCCAAAAATACCCTTAAACTCCTCTTCTGATATTGAAAGATTTCCGCGCGAAGCATATTGCTGAAATTTTCTTACGCTGGCATTTACATCCTTTATCCATTGTTCGGCAGCCCTCGAAAAAGAGGTACCTTCTTTTACACTTCCTCCATTAAATCTTTTAGCCATTTGCACCACCAAACCCAAAAACTTTGGTTGGAAATTTAAACCTTTAAAACTTTTTGTTGTTTCATAATCTCTAAGCAACCTAATCCAATTTTGAAAAATAGAGCTTAAATTATCTATGGCTTGTAATGAGAAGAATGCTGGAGAAACTGGCGCAATAAAATAATCACTTGTCATCATTATCATAGCGTTAATTATACTGCTAGCGCTTGGTGATGTATCAATCAGAATGAAGTCATAATTATTTTTTTGCTTCCTGATAGCGTGCTCAAATTTACTTGGTATGTCATTGGTAAATTCATTTCGATTTTTGATTATTCCATAAAGATCAGCTTCTATATTTGAGAGATTTATGGCGCCAGAAATTAGATCAACATAACCTTTGTCATTATGCCTTGATTGAGTTCTATATATTCCTTTTTTACAAGGCTGAGATTTCATTTCAATATCAAGATATTCTGAAAGAGATATGTATTTTTTGACATTCTCGCTCCACTTAGAATCATCATCAGTTGAATATTCAACACTTGTTGAAAGTCCATATACCGCGGCTGTCAAATTCATTTGCGGATCAGCATCTACTAACAACACCTTATACCCCTTATCTGCTAAAATAAAACCTAAATTATGAACTAAAGTAGTTTTACCAACGCCACCTTTGTGATTAAAAAAAGTTATGATTTTTCCCATATTATCTGACACAATTATTGATTAATTTTTCAAACATAAATTCGCTGCCCTTGCTATTAAAACGCCAGCAAAATTCGTCCAAATACCCGCTTAGATATTTCGGACTAACAAAGTGAAATTGTCCTTTAATTCCTCTTTTAAAAATCGCCCAAAAACTCTCAATAGTGTTGGTGTGAGAGATCCCATTAACATATTCTTTGCGACTATGATTGACTGTATGATGAGGAATAATGCCTTTGAAAGGCTTATATCCTTTAAATAAAATCATCAGTCATTAAAGTTGTTGAAAACATATCAACATTTTTTAACACAATATCGCGAAGTGATTTAAAGTTCAATTTTTTATTATCTTTTTTGAGTGATGCTCAGTTCTCACTTTTCCACCTCTCTCAATCATTCCAATTACGCATTCTTTATCAGTTCCGCGACCTCTTTTAATTATTTATAACCCCAATCGCGCTTAAAAAATTTCAAAATGGGATTGATTTTAAGTTAAAAGTTGAATTTGGTTTATCAGATTGGTTTAAAGTTTTTTTGCGTTAGCTCGTAGTTTTTTAGGTAAAATATCGAGTTAGAATTTGAGTAATAAATTTCAAAAATTTAGAAAAATAAAATGATTAAAATGTATAAAAAAATAAAATTTTGCCTGCCTTTAATCGGCTTTTTAGCTTTCGTTGAAAACGCTTCAGCCTTGCCAGAGCAGCAAGAATTGCTTTTGGAAGATCCGAAACGTCCAACCAAAGAAATTAGTAGCGGCTTGGGAATTTCTCAAAAAGAATTTATCGAATGTTTTAAAAATGTGAGACCAGCCCAAGGATCTAATCCAAAAACCGCCAAAGTTCATTCTAACAAAAAAGCTCTTTTAAGCTGTCTGCAAAAATCAAATTCAGCAATCACAAACGAAATGCTGGATGAAGTTATGGATAAATATCGCCCCGGCGGTCATCAGGCGCAGGTTCCGATTGATCAGTAATTTTGGCAAAGCGCTTTTACATAAAGCGGAATATTTGCTACGAATTAAAATAAAAAATACCAAACTAAAAATATTTACACCAAAACACAAAAGAGATTTGTGTTTTGGTATATGTCGAATTGCGTTCAAAACATTGGTATTAGTTTGGTAGCGATTTATTTTTCTTAAAAATAGAAATATCTTTTAAATGACTTAGGATCTTAGAAGGGCAAGAAAACCACTAATTTTTTAACCCGCACATCAACTTGAAATGAAGTTTCCCGTATGAATTAGGAAAATCTTATTGCGTTTCATTATCCTGAAGGATAAGAACCTTTTTAATTATAACACCTTGGAAAATCACTAACTTTTAGTTAGAGAGCTTTTTCTTAAGCAATTCATTCACCACGCTTGGATTAGCTTGGCCTCTAGATTCTTTCATCACTTGTCCCACAAAAAATCCAAAAAGCTTTTCTCTGCCAGCCTTATATTCCTCAACCGAAGGCTGATTCTCTGCAATCACCTTATCGATGATTTTTTCAATCGCACTCACATCGCTAACTTGTTTGAATCCTTTATACTCAACAATCGCAGCAGCATCTTCGCCGGTCTCAATCATTATATCTAAAACATCTTTGGCAATTTTTCCTGAAATCGTTCCGTCTTTCATCAAATCAAGAAGACCAATTAATTTTGGCGCATCAATTTTTAGATTTTCAAAATTAATTCCAAGTTTATTCATGCGGCCAAACAGCTCTACTGTAAGCCAAGTTACAGAAATTTTTGGATCATGTTTTTTAATTAATTGCTCAAAATAAGTTGAAATATCAGTGTCGATTGTAAGCACACCAGCATCATATTCAGGAATTCCAAACTCTCTCATATAGCGCACTTTCTTAGCATCTGGAAGTTCGGGAAGCGATTTCTTAATCTCATCTACATATTCTTGAGTTAAAACCAATGGCGGCAAATCTGGGTCTGGAAAATAGCGATAATCCATCGCATCTTCTTTACTTCTCATGGTTCTGGTTTCGCCATTTAGCGCATCAAAAAGACGGGTTTCTTGGCTGATAGTTCCGCCATTTTCTAAAATCTCAACTTGTCTAGCCGCTTCAAATTCAATAGCGCGCGAGATATTACGAATCGAGTTTAAGTTTTTAATTTCGCAGCGAGTTCCAAGCTTTTCTGCACCAACCAAACGCACAGAAACATTGGCATCACAGCGTAAATTTCCTTTTTCCATATCGCCATCGCAAGTTTCAAGAGCGCGCGCAATTGAGCGAATTTTCTTCACATATTCGCAAGCCTCAAACGGACTTCTAATATCAGGCTTAGAAACAATCTCCATAAGGGCAACACCAGCCCGGTTTAAATCGATTAGCGTTAAAGTTGGACTTTGATCATGAATTGATTTCCCAGCATCTTGTTCAAGGTGAATTCTTTCCACGCCGATAGATTTCTTTACACCATCTTCATTAAAAATTTCCACCACACCTTCACCCACAATTGGATGCGAGAATTGAGAAATTTGATAACCTTGTGGCAAATCTGCGTAGAAATAATTTTTACGATCAAAAACAGATCTTAGATTTATTTGCGCATTAATTCCTAAACCAGTTTTAACCGCTTGTTTTACACATTTTTCATTAATAGTTGGAAGCATTCCCGGCATGGCCGCGTCAATGAATGAAACTTGACTATTTTGCGGCGCACCAAATTTAACTGAAGATCGAGAGAAGAGTTTTGATTCAGAAGCAACTTGTGCATGAATTTCGCAACCAACAACTAATTCATAATCATTGTTTTTGCCCTTTATTATGTAAGTCATGTTATGTGTTTGTAGGAGATCTATATTTAAAGATAGTGGGGAATTTTGATTCCCCACCACTATATTATTCAGCCAAATTAGCCGCTATTTCATTACCACCTTCCTGCTCGCCAACATCTTCGCCAGTTTCCGCTTCATCAACTTCTTTATTTCCAGTGTGAGCAATTCTTGCAACTGACACAACAGTTTCGTCTTTAGTCTTAATCAAGGTCACGCCTTGAGTGTTGCGACCTGTAATTCTAACTGTAGTAACTTCAGTTCTAATCAAAGTTCCTTTGTCAGTAATGATCATAACTTGATCTTTACCTTCAATTGGGAAGCTCGCTACCACATTACCATTTCTTTTCGAAGTGATTATGTTGGTAATTCCTGAACCGCCGCGATTAGTGATGCGATATTCATAAGCCGAAGATCTTTTACCAAAACCATTTTCAGTAATAGTTAAAATAAATTCTTCATTAATTGCCATTTCTTCAATTTGTTCTTGAGGAATTTCGGCTTTAATTTTCGCAATATCTTTTGGCTGTTCTAATAGATCAGTTGCTGGATTTTCTTGTAATTTTTTGTTGAAAATCAAGGCATCTCTAAGCTCTAATCTTTTATCAAGATCAATTTTTAAATATTTTTCTTTAACTTCAGAATCAGCTTCTGTGTGTTTCAAAATTGACATCGCGATAACTTTATTACCCTTGTCAAGCTTGATACCGCGCACACCAGTAGAATTTCTACTTTGGAAAACACGCAATTTTTCAACAGGGAATCTAATACATTTTCCATTCGCAGTTGAAAGCATGATATCATCTTTACTTCCGCATAGAGCTACATTTACCAAAGCGTCGCCATCTTCAAGTTTCATGGCAATTTTACCACTTGATCTGATGTCGACAAATTGATCCATCGAGTTTCTTCTAATATCGCCACTAGATGTCGCAAACACGATACTCAAGTCTTTCCAGCTTTCTTCATTTTCAGGAAGTGCTAAAATTGTACTAATTTTTTCATCTTGTTCAATTGGCAGAAGATTCACCAAAGCGCGCCCTCTGGCTTGTGGATTGCCAAGTGGAAGTTTGTAAGCTTTTAATTTATAAACTTTTCCTTTGCTTGAGAAGAATAAAATTGGCGTGTGAGTGTTAGCCACAAAAATATCAGTTGCGATATCTTCATCTCTCACATCCATAGCGCTGCGACCCTTGCCGCCGCGTTTTTGAGTGCGATAAGCAGAAAGCAATACGCGCTTGATATAGCCGTTCATGGTTCCCACAACAACCATATCTTCTTTCGGAATTAAATCTTCGATATCAACTTCAAATTCACTATCTTCAATTGTTGATCTTCTTGGAGTTGCAAACTGATCTTTAATTTCAACAAGTTCTGCTTTTACCAAATTCATCAATTTTACGCGATCTGCTAAAAGTGATAAATATTCAGAAATTTCAGCTGCCAAAATAGCCAGTTCCGCATTGATCTTGTCCATTTCCAAGCCAGTTAAGCGAGCAAGTCTCATATCAAGAATTGCTTTAGCCTGAACTTCAGTGAAATAGAATTTACCATCTTTAATAGTATTTCCTTTGTCTTGAACTAGCTTGATGATTGCTTCAACGGTTTGAGACGGCCAGCTTCTTGAGAGTAATTTTTCTCTAGCTTCTGCAGAATCAGCAGATTTTTTAATTAGCTCAACAATCTCGTCAATATTTGCAACTGCGACAGCCAAACCAATCAAGATGTGAGTTTTATCTCTTGCTTTGTTCAGCAAGAAATTAGTTCTGCGTGCAACCACATTTTCTCTAAAACGAGTAAATAATCTGATCACATCAAGCAAGTTAAGCAACTCTGGTCGGCCTTGGTTTAGAGCCAACATATTCACACCAAAACTACTTTGAAGTGGAGTGAAACTATAAAGCTGATTAATGATAACTTCTTCCATCGCATCACGACGCAGCTCAATAACCACGCGAATTCCATCGCGATCAGATTCGTCACGAAGGTCTGTAATTCCTTCAATTTTTTTCTCTTTAACCAGCTCAGCAATTTTTTCTACAAGCTTGGCTTTATTAACTTGGTAAGGAATTTCAGTAATGATAATTGCAACTTTGCCAGCATTTAATTTTTCAATTTTGTGACGACCGCGCATAATCACCGAACCACGCCCAGTGTTAGCCGCCGAGCTGCATCCATTTCTTCCCAAAATAATTCCTCCTGTCGGAAAATCTGGGCCAGGAATAATTTTTAATAAATCTTCAACCGTAATTTCGCTGTTATCAATGTAAGCCAAAACACCATCAATCACTTCGCCTAAATTGTGCGGAGGAATATTTGTCGCCATACCAACCGCAATACCACCAGAACCATTCACCAATAAATTTGGGAATCTTGCTGGCATAACTTTTGGTTCTCTTTCACTTCCGTCATAATTTGGAACAAAATCAACAGTGTCTTTGTCCAAATCTTCAAGCATTGTATGCGTAACTTTCTTCAAACGAGATTCAGTATAACGCATCGCAGCAGCCGGATCATCATCAATAGAACCGAAGTTACCTTGTCCATCAATAAGTGGTAAACGCATTGAGAAATCTTGCGCCATACGAACCAAAGATTCATAAATTGCCGAGTCACCATGCGGGTGATATTTACCCATTACTTCACCGACAATTCTCGCCGATTTTTTAAATGGTTTATTATAATCATAATTTCCTTCATACATCGCATAAAGAATGCGGCGATGCACAGGCTTCAAACCATCACAAACATCTGGAATAGCACGCGCCACAATTACGCTCATTGCATAATCCAAGTAAGATTTTTTCATCTCACTTACCAGCGAAACCGATTGAATATCTTTCCCTACGGCAACTTGAAAGGTGTTTTGATTAGTCATTTTTTGATTTTTTTTGAGTGTGAAAATATATAATCAAAGCAAGATTTGCTTGAAACAGCTTCGCTTTGAAATTCATTAAGAACTTGAATATAAATAATGTTGTACATTTTAGAGATAGTTTGAAGGAAGTGCAAGATTTTTATTTGCCTTCACCAAATCCGATTTGTAAGTTCAAAGGCGAATTCAATAAATTAATTTAAAATCCAAAATCTATGAAAATCGGCGTTACGGGAATCACCGGAAAAATGGGCAGAACCATTGCTCGACTTATAATCGAAAATAGCTTAGTTGAACTTTCTTGCGGATTAACCAGACAAGGTGGCCAAAATGAAGGAGAAGATTTTGCGGAATTTTTAGGATATACTAAATCAGGTGCTAAAATTATTTCTGACATTGATCAATTCGTACAAAATTCTGATGCAATCATCGATTTCTCAGCCCCAGCTTTAAGTTTAGAATTAGCAAGAAAATGTGCCGAGCATGGTCGCGTATTAGTTTGCGGAACTACAGGTTTCTCAGATTCTGAAAAACAAAAATTCGCTCTTAACGCTGAAAAATGCGTCATCATTTGGTCTTCAAATATGTCAGTTGGCGTCAATCTTTTAATCAATTTAGCCGAAAAAGTTGCCAGCGTTTTACATGATGATTTCGATGTTGAAATTTTTGAAATGCATCACAAAAATAAAGTTGATGCGCCGTCAGGAACCGCTTTATCTCTTGGCGCCGCAGTCGCTCAAGGACGCGGAGTCGATCTAAAAACCGTCGCACAAATGGCTCGCGTCGGACAAAACAATGAAAGACAAAAAGGCGAAATCGGCTTTTGTTCTCTAAGAGGCGGCGATGTGGTTGGTGATCATTCTGTAATTTTTGCAGGAGACGGTGAAAGAATCGAACTTACTCACAAAGCTTCAAATCGCGATGTCTTCGCCAAAGGTGCCATCCGCGCCGCAATCTGGGGCAGCGCCAAAAAACCCGGATTCTACTCAATGCGCGATGTTTTAAATGTCTAAAAATATTGAAGTAAATAATTTTAAGAAAAAAATTTTCAGCAAATTTGACGAGGTTTTTGGAGAATTAAAAACTCCAAAAACCATTGCTGTAGCCGTTTCTGGCGGATCAGATTCTTTATCTCTCTCCATTCTTTTAAATGAATATTGCGTAGCAAAAAAGATAAAATTATTCGCAGTTACAGTTGATCACAAAATGCGCAAAAGCTCGTCTTTAGAGGCTTTGAAGCTTGCCAAGATTTTACAAAAAGAAAAAATTTCTCATCAAATTTTAGAAATAAATTCAGAAAAAATACCTCAAACCAACATCGAAGCAAAACTCCGTGAAGCTCGTTACGAATTGCTTCACAGCTTTTGCACTATAAATAAAATTAAACATTTGTTTTTAGGTCACATTCAAAGCGACATCGCGGAAAATTTTTTAATCAGACTTTTTCGCGGCAGTGGTTTAGACGGTTTATCATCAATTGCAGAAATTTCTGACTTCAAAAAAATAAAAATTATTCGTCCATTTCTCGATATTTCTAAAGACGAATTGCAAGAATTTTTAAGAGAAAAAAAGATCAAATGGTTCGAAGATGAAAGCAATAAAGATGAGAAATTTTTGCGCAATAAAATCAGAAATTTTTTCGATAGTTTTGAAGATAAAAACTTGATTCAAAAAAGAGTAAAAAGCGCAACCGATGAAATCTCTAGAATGCGCGATTTATTTGACTATTTAATGCTTAAAGAAGCGAAGAAAATATTAGAATTTAATCAACAAGGCTTCTTCATTATTAATCTTAAAAAATTCGCAAAAACAGAAGAAAAAATTGCCCTAAAAATTCTCGCTTTAACTTTGATGGAAATTGGTGAAAAAACTTACAAACCGCGCTTAGAAAAATTACAAAGATTTTATTACTGGATCATAGAAAATGAAAATCACAAACCGCGAAATTTTTATGGCTGCATGGCCAAAAACCTAGATAATTCAAGGCTGATTATTTATAACGAAAAAAAATTACTAAAGAAAAAACACACCGTAACTTTTCATACAATTCTAAAAAAAATATTTGAGACCAAATGAAAATCGCCAATGCTCAAATCGACTTTTACATTCAAAAAATCGCTCAAGAAAAAATCGCTGGCTGTTTAATATTCGGCCCAGAGGCTTCGGTTGTAAGCCACCGCTTCAATTCAATTGCTAGGAAAATATCACCCGATTTATCCGATCCATTTTTAGTATCTAATATAAGCAAAGAAAGATTGTCCGAAGATAAAGCCTTATTATCAGATGAATTTTACTCTTTATCTTTTTTGGGCGGGCGCAAATTAATCTTAATTAAAGATTCTGATGCTAATGTTGGCTCTGCTTTAAAGAATTTATTTTTAGACAAGGATTACGCAAAAAAGAGTGATAATTTCATATTAATTCAAGCTGGCGATTTAGATAAAAGTTCCGCTTTGCGCAAGGCCGCAGAAAATGATTTGAGCTTTGCCGCAATCGCTTGTTATGAAGATGATGAAAGAGTAGTTAAAAAATTTATTGAAAGTGAACTAATCAAAAACCAAATCAAACCCAATTTTCAGATAGTTACATATATATATGATAAATGTGGCAAAAATCGCCAAGTCATTTCCTCCGAATTAGACAAGCTTCTATCCTATATAGGAAATAACAAAGAACTGACTATCGAAGATATTGATAAGGCAATCGGATCTGAAGTTGAAACCTCAGCAAGCGAATTTATTAGCAGTTTCTGCTCTCAAAAGTTCGATACAGCTTTAATTCAAGCCGAAAAACTATTCCGAAATAGCTTCGAACCAATAGTCTTAATTCGCTTTTTATCTACTCATTTACAAAAACTTTACCAAGCAAAATGCGAAATTACTTTTGCAAATGTCGATTTTGAGAGCGCAATAAAATCTCAAAGACTGTTTTTTAAGACAGAAATTGAGTTTCGTAAAAATTTAAAACAACTTTCTTTGGCCTTTTTAGTAAGAATTTTGCATGATTTGGAGAAAGTTGAGGCAAAAATCAAAACTTCTTCGATTTCCTCGAAGTCCTTGTTTATTGCATTCGTCCAAAATTCAGACAAATAAAATAATTATCTTAAACTATTTTAAGAAATATTTGTATTCTGTGCTTGACAATGAAAATCAAACATGTAGATTATCGGCCCTCTTCGTTTCTGAAGAATGTTTAGTTGTTTCCCGAGTCACTTGAACTTCTCTGAAAAAGAGAACTACAGAAGATTAAGTTAATTTCACTAAAATTGTTGTTTTACATCGTAAATAATCGCGTTTTATACTTTTTTGAAAAAAAGTAAAAAGAGAAAGATAAAGGCGGTAGTCTGCTTAATTGCAACTATCTAACTTTATTAATCTTCATTGATCTATAGAGATTTAGTTATGATCAAATTTCTCAAAACTTGAGAGTTTGATCCTGGCTCAGAACGAACGCTGGCGGTATGCTTAACACATGCAAGTCGAACGGGCATAGCAATATGTCAGTGGCAAACGGGTGAGTAATACAGAGGAATCTACCTAGCAGTAAGGAATAACCCTGGGAAACCAGAGCTAATGCCATATATTACCCTTCGGGGGAAAGATTTATCGCTGTTAGATGAGCCTCTGCCGGATTAGCTAGTTGGTAGGGTAATGGCCTACCAAGGCAATGATCCGTAGCTGGTCTGAGAGGATGATCAGCCACACTGGAACTGAGACACGGTCCAGACTCCTACGGGAGGCAGCAGTGGGGAATATTGGACAATGGGCGCAAGCCTGATCCAGCAATACCGCGTGAGTGATGAAGGTCTTCGGATTGTAAAGCTCTTTTAGTAGGGAAGATAATGACGGTACCTACAGAAAAAGCACCGGCAAACTTCGTGCCAGCAGCCGCGGTAATACGAAGGGTGCTAGCGTTGTTCGGAATCACTGGGCGTAAAGCGTACGTAGGCGGTTTGGTAAGTCGATTGTGAAATCCCCGAGCTTAACTCGGGAATTGCAACCGAAACTGCCTTGCTAGAGTATGGTGGGGGATAGTGGAATTCCTAGTGTAGGGGTGAAATCCGTAGATATTAGGAGGAATACCGGTGGCGAAAGCGACTATCTACGCCATTACTGACGCTAAGGTACGAAAGCGTGGGGAGCAAACAGGATTAGATACCCTGGTAGTCCACGCAGTAAACGATGGGTGCTAGTTGTCGGGCTCTTAGAGTTCGGTGGCGAAGCTAACGCGTTAAGCACCCCGCCTGGGGAATACGGCCGCAAGGCTAAAACTCAAAGGAATTGACGGGGACCCGCACAAGCAGTGGAGCATGTGGTTTAATTCGATGCTACGCGAAAAACCTTACCAACCCTTGCATCCCGATCACCGGTTAAGAGATTAACCTTCGGTTCGCCGGATCGGAGACAGGTGTTGCATGGCTGTCGTCAGCTCGTGTCGTGAGATGTTAGGTTAAGTCCTTCAACGAGCGCAACCCTCATCCTTATTTGCCATCGGGTTATGCCGGGAACTATAGGGAAACTGCCAGCGACAAGCTGGAGGAAGGTGGGGACGATGTCAAGTCATCATGGCCCTTATGGGTTGGGCTACACACATGCTACAATGGTGGTCACAGCAGGAAGCGAAAGAGCAATCTGGAGCAAATCCCTAAAAGCCATCTCAGTTCAGATTGAGGGCTGCAACTCGCCCTCATGAAGTTGGAATTGCTAGTAATCGTAGATCAGCACGCTACGGTGAATACGTTCTCGGGTCTTGTACACACTGCCCGTCAAGCCATGGAAGTCGTTTCTACCTGAATAGGGTGAGCTAACCGCAAGGAGGTAGCTCTACACGGTAGGAATGGTGACTGGGGTTAAGTCGTAACAAGGTAGCCGTAGGGGAACCTGCGGCTGGATTACCTCCTTAAAAAAAGAAACTATCTTCGGATAGATTTCCACAGAAGATTATCTTCGGATAATTTTCAAAATGAACAAATGCAGGCTATCGCCTTTACATTTCTCTTTTATACGCGATTATTTTTACGATTTTTAAAACAATATTCTTCTCACATGCCGCATCTTATCATAGAGCACTCAGCAAATATTTCAAAAAATTCTGTTAATTCCCTCGAGGAAGAAATTCAAGATATTATGAATTCTGTCGAAGGTAATTTTGATGCAGATCAATGCAAAGCAAGAGCCATCTCTTTTGATGACTATCTCGTGGGCAGACCAGATCAATCAACCTCATCTTTTATTCACATTACTTTAAAAGCTCTTTCGGGAAGATCTGTGGAAGTTAGAAAAAATTTGTCTGTAAAAATTGCTGAATTTACCAATAAGTTTTTCATAGATTTGAATTTGGGAAGTAAACGCTGCGACATTTCTGTAGATATAGTTGAGATGGATCGCGAAACCTACCAAAAAATTCGCATCGAATAAAATTTCTCAATCAAGATGTTTGGCAAAAACAAAATACTTCAAGCTGAGACTCATGATGGGCTAAATCTTGATGTGCAGGAAATATTTCCGACATTACAAGGTGAGGGCCCTTACGCTGGACATCCTTCTGTATTTATTCGCTTGGGTGGCTGTAATTTGGCATGTAGTTTTTGCGATACTGAATTTGAATCTTACAAAAATCTTCCACTTCAAGAAATTATTGCGGAAGTTTTGCAATTGGCAAAAAATGATGAAGGAACATTGGTTAGAAAATTGATTGTGATTACGGGAGGAGAGCCTCTTCGCCAACCAATAGAAAAACTGTGTGAAGAGTTAGTAAAATTGAATTTCCTTGTTCAAATCGAAACTAATGGAACTTTATTTAGACAGTTGCCCAAAGAAGTGAAGATCATCTGCTCGCCAAAAATTAGTAATGGCAAATATCATCAAATTAGACCAGATCTACTTTCTCGCATTAATGCTTTCAAATTTATAATTTCTAAAACTGATGAGAATTATCGAGATGTTGCGGAAGTTGGGCAATCAAATTTAGAAATTCCAGTTTATGCTCAAGCTATGGATGAATATGACGAAACCAAAAATCGCGCTAATTTAGAATATGCCTTAGGACTTTGCGAAAAACACGGCTATTTTCTTTCTCTACAAACTCACAAAATCCTAAAAATTCAATAACTTGATCAGTGATTCAATTTCTTAAAGAAATTTTCCATCGCTGATTCAATCACATCAAAAACTTCAACAAAGCCTTTCGATCCACCATAGTAAGGATCAATCACCTCATCATTCCAATAATTCTCAGCTTCACAAAATTCTAAAAATAATTTGATCTTATGATGATGTTTGGCAGGAGAAGATTGTAAAAGATTTTTTAAATGAGTGCGTGTCATCGCCAAAATTAAATCAAATTCTTCAAAGTCTTGGGCTCTAACTTTTCGTGAATGGATATTTGCAAAAGAAATCCCCCTTTCCTCTCCAACTTTTGCTGATCTTGAATCTGGCGCTTCTCCATTATGATATGAATCTGTGCCAGCTGAATCAAAAATAAATCTATCTTCTAGATTTAAATTCTTTGCCTGATGCCTAGCAATTGCATGAGCAGTTGGAGAACGACAGATATTTCCCGTACAGATAAAAAGAGTCTTCATAGATTTATAAAGTCTGGTTAGAAGAAAGATGCGAAATCCACATTTTAGAAATTTTCTCAGCTAAAGAATTTTGTTCGCAGCGCCATTTCAAATGAGTGAAATCTAACAAATCTGTTTTTTGATCTTGATTAGCACAAGCATAGAAATATTCCCATTTGCCAGTTTTTTCATCTTTGCGTTTTTGCAAACATTGTGAGCAGACACCTTTCAACATACATTGCATCGGCGCATTAAGACTGCTAATCGCAATATGTTTCGGATGTAAAATTTTTTCTAACTCTTGATAGCGAATTTGAGAAACCGCATACATCATGCTTTCATCTCCAATAGCAAAAATACGATCTATTGCTGATAAACCATTTTGCTCTAAAGAATTTTTAGAAAAATATTGCTGCATCGCTTCAATAACATCGCCCTTAAACTGAACATCTCCAACTCTATTTAATTTCAAATTTGGCTCTTCATCTTCAATTGCAAATATTGCAACATCACTCAACCTTTCTATTTCGGATTGCCTGAGAACAAAAGAGTTTCTTCTGTATCCAGCGACGAAAATAATTTTGCAGCCATTTTTTTTATAAGCTTCCGCAATAGCTGTCAGCGGCATATTGCCGCGCCCTCCTCCGACCAAAATTACATTTTCATTTTTTGCAAGTTCGGTTGGTTGGCCCGATGGACCCATAAAAACTACAGGCTCACCTGTTTTGAAGTTTTTAATCAAACTTGTAGAGCCGCCAGTATTAATTATTATACCGCTAATCAAGCCCGCAGTTTCGTCAATTTTTAAAGCCGTGATGGCCACACCCTCCATAGCCATTGTCTGATCAGAAACTTTTTGTGCAAAAGCATGATAATTTTGCAAACGAAATATCTGACCAAGTTTAGTTTGCTTGGCTAGAAGTGGCGCTTTTACGACCACCTCAAGAGCATAATCAGAGAGTTGATTGATCTCTTTGATTTGAACCAAAAATTCTGAATTTACCTTGTTCAAAAATTGATGATTTTCATCCGCTCCACTTTCTCTTGGTTTTAAAATTTCACTAATTTTTTTATATCCCAATTTGGCGCTAGCCATTGCTTTTACTACATTTCCTTCAAAATTTGGATGAAGATCGCCAAAGAAACTTACCGACTTTCCACTCTCTTTATCAATTTTAGTTAAGACACTATAGTTCTGCGGTTTAGCGCTGTAGCTGCTTGCGATCTCATTTCCCTGCTCATCAACTTCAGCAAAATATTTTCCACGAATTTGAAAATCTAAACCATCTTCTAAAGCTGGAGCCAAGTTTGGCGTGGTGCCAGCGGCGATAAAAAGAGATTTGCAATCAAATAATTTTTCTAAACCTTGGCTATCAGCAGTTTTTAAAATTTTAATATGACCAAATTGATCAAGAACCGCCTCAACTGGCGAAATATTTTCAACCAATTCAACTCCTTCTTCAAAAGATTTTATCACTTCTTGGTGATTAAATCTGTAAGCAGGAGAATCTTGAATTTTTTTGCGATAAAGAATTTTTACGCCACCCCATTTTTTTAGAAGATCGGTTTTGGATTCAAAATTTTTAAGCTCATATTTTTCAACTTCTCTGGCATGATTCAAAAATTCTTCAGCGATAATTTTTTCTTCCAAATTGAACTGTTTTAAAATTTCTTCTTCACCAAAAACTTCACTTAATTTTTTGTAACGCTGGGCAAATTTCTCAATTTGCAATAAATAATAAGCTTGAGCTTCACAGGCCGTATCCATTGCTGTCAGCCCTGCACCAATTACTAAAATTGGCATTCTGATTTGCAAATTTGTGAAGAGATCTTTTTTAAATGCTCCCGTCAATTGCAGCGACATTAAAAAATCTGAAGCTGATCTAATTCCTTTAGCGAAGTTATTTTTTATATCGATGATATTTGGTCGGCCCGCGCCAATACAAAGCGCAACATGGTCGAAACCATAAGTGTCGAACGCGATTTTTTCAGTGATTGACGAACCAAAACGAATGCCTCCAAACATGCGGAAATTTTTTCTACGCTCTAAAAGCAGGCGAATAACTTTAAGAAAATTTTTGTCCCAACGCACAGTAATTCCATATTCTGCAACACCACCAAAGCCCTGAATTAAGCGCTTTGAAAGCGGTTCATAAATTTCATTAACAAATTTTATTGGTTTAAATTCTTGTCTAATTCCAAATTCATTTATTCCAGAAATTTCAGCATCCAAAGGCTCGATTTTAAGTCCGTCAATTGCCACTACCTCGTGACCATCATTCATTAAATGATGCGCCAAAGTATATCCTGCAGGTCCGAGTCCTGCGATCAAAATTCTTTTTCCTGAATTTTCTTGAGGAATTTCGCGCTCAATATTTAGGGGATTCCATCGCGTTAAAAGGCTGTAAATTTCAAAGCCGTAAGGAAGCGCTAAAACATCGCGCAGAGTTTTGGTTTCAATTTGTGGAATATCGACAGGGTCTTGCTTTTGATAGATGCAAGATTTCATGCAATCATTGCAAATTCTGTGGCCAGTTCCCGCAATCATCGGATTATCTACAACCGCAATTGAAAGCGCTGCAATTGATAAACCTTCCGACTTCAAGAAATTCATCTCAGAAATTTTTTCATCCAACGGACAGCCATGCAGCTCAACATTCAAAGCATCGTATTTAAATCGATCTTCATTTTTTTCTTTTGCTCCGCTGCGACAAGAATCTTTATTTTGCTTGTGACAAAAAATGCAATAATTGCTTTCACCCAAAACTCTATTCAGAGTGAAGCCCTGATCTGTAAGGTTAAAACCATCTCGTTCTTTTTTATCTTCAGTAAAATTTTTTACCGAAACTAAGTTTTGTTGATCAACTTTTTTTGGCAAAATAAATAATGCGCCATTTTTGTGAAGTGCTTTACAGAATTTATTATGTAGTGCGCAGGCCGAATAAATAGTTAGTTGATCTAATCTTTTTTGCTCTGTTTCACTCAGGTTCTCTTCCTTTTTCAGCAATTCATCAATTGCGTCAGCCAACTTTATTTCTAGATCGCCGCTACTTTTGTAAGTAATTTTTAAATTTTCTAAAATAGTTTCGTGAGAAATATTTTGCTCTTTTAGTAGCTTCAAAAAAGTCGCTTCATCAAATTTTTTAGCGACAATTCTTTGCACAAAATCACGACGAATTTTGTAAATTTTTTTATAAGCAAAATGATCTTTTTGAAGAGCTAAATTTTGTTCGGTGATTGAGAAAAGTTCAGCTAAAAAATCTTCTAAAACACGGGCCACATCTATTAAAATCTCAGCTTCCTCAGCTTTAGAAAAATTCTGTTTATTAGTTTTTAAAGATGCAAATTTTTGAGAAATTTCAGAGTCTTTTTTTTCTAGAAAATTAATAAATTTTTGATGCAATTTTAACAAGCCCTCTCTTTCATAGAGGTCGTCGAAGGTAATTTCAAAAGCGGGATTTAGCGGGTTAACATAGGGCATTTTTTACAATTTTCTCTTCATCAAATTCAAATTTTTTATCACCAATTATTTGGTATTTTTCGTGACCTTTGCCAGCCAAAATTAATATATCATCACTTGCAAGCATTACTAGAGCCTTTTCAATCGCGTCTTTACGATTTTCTATTTCGATAACTTTAGTCAAATCACAAGCAGCTAAAATTTCTTTTCTAATTTCGGCAGGATTTTCTGAGCGCGGATTATCATCACTTACAATAACTAAATCTGCCAAGTCGCAAGCGAGTTTTCCCATGATTGGACGCTTTTTAGCATCACGATCTCCTCCGCAACCAAATAGCACTATCAGCCTTGATTTGGTAAGTTTGCGAGCGAGATGCAAAACATTTTCCAAAGCATCTGGAGAATGAGCAAAGTCGATAAATACTCGAGCTTTATTTTGTAAGATAGCGACTTGCTGCATGCGACCCGATGCCGATTTAATTTCAGGAAAATTCTTGAGTAATTCTCTTAACTTTTCATCAGATAAATCATGCTTGGCCATAACTGTGGCAAGAGCGCATAAAATATTAAAAGCTTGAAATTCACCAAAAATACTCAAGTGAACTTCGTAAGTTTTTTCTCTAAATTTAAAAATAACTTCTTGATGTAAATCTTGGGCTTTAATTTCTAAAATCTTGAAATCAGTGGCTTCAAAGCCATAAGTAAAAATTTTATGATTTTTTTTCTGACAGATTTTTTTGATATTTTCAAATTCAGGAATGTCAGAATTTAAAACTGCTATTGATCCATTTTCTAAGACATTTTCAAAAAGCATCATCTTGCATTTGAAATATTGCTCCATCGATTGGTGATAATCTAAATGGTCTTGAGTGAAGTTGGAAAAGGATCCAACACATATATCAAGTCCAGCAATTCTTTTTTGTTCTAAACCAATTGAACTAGTTTCAATAAAAACATCATCCACAGAATTTTGTTTTAAGACGCTTAAATTTTTATAGAAGGAAACTATGTCGGGTGTAGTTAGAAAACTTTTTTGCAAAATATCTTGCGACACTTGATTACATATAACGCCAAGAGTGCCTATAGAAGCTGATTTTTTACCAAGAAATTCTGTGATTTGACGAGAAAATTCGCTGATGGAAGTTTTGCCGTTAGTGCCCGTAACTGCGTAAATATTGGTTGGAAGTGGGGAGTAAAAAGTTTTTAGAAATTCAACTAAAAGTGAAAATGGATCGCTGCATTTAATTTTGATGAGTTTTTCTTTATTTTCAAAACCAGTGAAATCACCTGCCATAATTGCTATCGCACCATTTTTTGCTGCGTCAGAAATAAATTCTGAACCATTTTTTGATTTACCTGGAATGGCAAAAAATACTGAATTTTTTTTAACTAATCGCGAATCAATCGCAATATCTGCAAACTCTATATTCTCAAGCAAAACATCTTTTTCTAAAACTTCATTTGCAACTTTTACTGATTGTAGAATTTTCTTGAGATTCATCGAGCAATTTCTCCAATCAAGCGATTGAATCTTTGCGCGGCAATTCTTGGATTGGCATCACGCGTGATTGGCCGTCCCACAACTAACTGCGAAGAACCATTTTGTAATGCAGTTTTTACATCTGTAACGCGTTTTTGATCGTCAGATGGAATTGCTTCTAAACGAATTCCAGGAGTGACAATCGAAAAATTTGAGCCCAATTTTTCGCGTAAATTTTTCGCTTCTAAAGCCGAAGCCACAACGCCGTCAAGGCCTGATTCTATTGCTAATTTTGCTTTTTTTACAACTAAATCTTCGAGTGAAATTTTTGGATCAAAACCCATTTCAGATAAATCATTTTGATCGAGATTTGTTAGAACTGTGACACCCAAAATTTTCATTTTGCCTTTATTAGCCACAGCTTGCTTCATGATGCTAGAACTGGCTGTATGTATGGTTAGAAGGTCGATTTCATATTGCGCTAAATTTGCCACAGCGCGGCCAACCGTTTCGGAAATATCGTAGAGCTTTAGATCGGCGAAAATTTTTTTGTTTTTGTTTTTAAGCCATTCAATCACCTGAAAGTAAGAGCCGCTCATCATCATCTCAAGACCGATTTTATAAAAAACCACCTCGTCAGAAATTTCTTCAACTAATTTTTTGGCTGATTCAAAATCGGCAACATCTAGGGCTACAATCAAGCGGTCATTGGAGGTCATAAGAACAACTATTTTTTTGCAGATTTGTCTGTCTATTTATCTTTGGATTTATCTTTTTGGGTAAAAGCTTTTTCTTCGCCAGTTAAAAGGCGGATAATATTTTCTTTATGTCTGGCTAAAACTAGGATAAATAAAAACCAGCAAAGCCAAATCTGTTCAACTGGAGCTTCGTAATGTGAAGATAAAATGATTGAAGAAAAAATTGCGATTAGAGATGAAACTGAAGAAATTCTGAATATACAAAAAGACATTATCCAAAAAGCCGTAACCAAAAAACCAATTTTAAAATCTAGCGCGAATAAAACTGCAATTGCGGTTGCAACACCTTTACCACCTTTGAAGCGAAGATAAACTGGGTAAACATGGCCCAAAACTGCAACGGCAGAAACCAGAACTAGAAATAAATGTAAATGATCAATTTCAGCGAAGCTAAAGCGCGCTATAATAACCATCACCGCGCCCTTGAAGCCGTCTAATATTAGCGTGGCAAAGCCAAGTTTTTTGCCGACAACTCTGGCCACATTGGTGGCGCCGATATTTTTTGAGCCTAATTCACGGACGTCTTTCTTAGCAAAAACTTTGGCCAAAACCAAACCAAATGGAATTGCTGAAACTGCGTAAGTGATAATTAGAAATAGAAACTGGTAAACAGGTGTCATTATTTAGGATCTTTATCTTTATTTTTTCTGAAAGCGTCTAAAGAAATCACTTTTGCAGATAAATCAACTGTTTCTCTCTTGGCATTTTTAGATTCAGATTTATTGGCCAAATTTGACTCACCAAAATCTTCACCAGAGAAGCCTTCAGCATCATCATAACTAACGCTGAATTTTAAGCCAAAATTCATTGACGGATCGGCGAAAGATGTAACTGATTTATAAGGAACAACCAGCTTTTCATATTTGCCGTCGAAGCTTAGAGAGACTTTAAAGTTATCTTGTTCAACAGCCAAACTTTTATACTGATATTGCAGCGCGATGGTCATTTCTTCAGGATATTTTTCCATCAACTTCTTAGGGATTGTAACGCCTGGAAAACGCACCAAAAATGTGATAATAAAATAATGTTTTCCAAGCAGACCAGTTTTTTCAACTTTTTTTAAAGTCTCGCAAATCACTGAGCGCATTGAGTTTTCGATAATTTCATCATAGCCGATTAGGTCTTGCATGGAAATTTAAAAATGGATTTTGTTTAGATAAAAAAGTGCCGGTTTTTCTGTTGCAAGGAAAACCGGCAAACCCCGATAAAATCACTTATGCTAAGCAGCTAAAGCCACTGGAGCAAATTCGAAGTTATCATTAGCAAAATTGTCGTTTGCGTTTACTTTTTTTGAACGGATATCGCAATCTTTCGATTGTAATCGGCAGTATCTCAACCGAGCAAAATCAATCTCTTTACCATGCATGTCGAAGCTAATTCACCCCCATAAAACTTTCGCAACCGAAAGTGAATCACTAATATTCCAGCGAATTAATTACGCTGTAGCTTTAGCGAAAGCGAATGGTGGAGGTGTCGGGTACCGCCCCCGAGTCCATGTACATCTATTTCAAATTGAGTTTATCACTATAGCCCCCAAACTTGCATTTGAGAACGCTGGTAAGTTTAAATTACGAAAAACTTTTTGACAAGCTTTCAAATCTCCCAAAACTTCATTGGCAAAGTTAATTTTCACCCATAAAATCAAAGAAAATGAGCTCTCAAAAATTCAATAAAATCTTTAGAAAATAAAAATTTTTCTTCTAGTTTGAATTCTTGCAAATTTTCCTTTTTCGAAATCCCCAAATAAAGTTCAAAAAATGTCAGAAGAAAACCTATCATCTTGCGAGTCGAATCCCACCAATAGAAAAAAAGTTATCATTCTTGGCAGTGGTCCAAACCGCATCGGACAAGGAATTGAATTCGATTACACTTGCGTTCACGCTGCTTTCGCTTTTAGAGAAGCGGGCATTGAAGCAATTATGGTGAATTGTAATCCAGAAACAGTTTCAACAGATTATGACACTTCTGATCGCCTTTATTTTGAACCTTTAACAGCCGAAGACACCATAGAATTGATCAAAAAAGAAATGACCAATGGCGAATTGCTTGGAGTTAATGTGCAGTTCGGTGGTCAAACACCACTTGGTTTGGCAAAATTTTTACAAGATGAAAATATTCCAATTATCGGAACTTCTCCTGACATGATTGACTTGGCTGAAGATCGTGATCGCTTCAAAAAATTATTACAAAAATTAGAACTTAATCAGCCCCAAAATCACATCGCTTATTCTTCAGGACAAGTAATCGAACAAGTTAATGAAATTGGATTTCCTGTAGTTGTTAGACCTTCTTATGTTCTTGGTGGGCGAGGCATGGCGATTATTTATGATGAAGCTTATTTGATGAAATATTTAGTAGAATATTCTGAAGTTTTTGAAAGCGGCCCACTTCTGTTAGACAAATTTTTAACTGATGCAATTGAAGTGGATGTTGACGCTTTATGCGATGGAAAAGAAGTTTTTGTGGCAGGCATTATGCAGCATATTGAAGAAGCTGGGATTCACTCTGGCGACTCTGCTTGCTCGATTCCACCATTTTCTTTGTCAGAAAAAATTATAGAAGAAATCAAAAAAGCCACAGTAAAAATGGCTTTGGCCTTGAATGTGAAAGGCTTAATGAATGTGCAATATGCCATTAAAGATGAAGTGGTTTATGTTTTAGAAGTTAATCCAAGAGCTTCTAGAACTGTTCCCTTCGTGGCTAAAGCAACTAACACGCCAATCGCTAAAATTGCCTCTTTAATTATGGTTGGCAAAAAACTTAGCGAATTTAATTTGGTAGAAAAAAAATTAAATTATTTTTCTGTTAAAGAAGTAGTTTTCCCATTCGCTAGATTTAGCAATGTTGATACTATTTTAGGCCCTGAAATGAAATCTACTGGCGAAGTTATGGGAATTGACATTTCCTTTCCTTTGGCTTTTGCAAAAGCCCAAGTTGCTGCAGGATCAGGCCTTCCAACTTCAGGATTAGCCTTTATTTCAGTAAAAGATTCTGACAAAAAATATCTTCCAGAAATTGCTAAAAAATTATCTAGCATTGGTTTTAGCATTGTTGCAACTCGCGGCACAGCAAAACTTTTAGCTGAAAATGGCATTGCGGTTACAATCGTAAATAAAATTACCGAAGACAAGCCGCATGTTGTTGACATGATTGAAAGAAAAGAAATTTCATTGGTGATCAACACTACTGAAGGCGCACAAGCCACTAAAGATAGTTTTTCAATTCGCCGAACAGCTTTGATGAAAGGCATTACTTACAGCACCACAATTTCTGGAGCGAGAGCTTTGGTTGACGCGATTGAAGCTTATAAAAACATCGATTGCTGCTTTGAAGTTCGCGCTTTGCAAGATTTAGGAAATTAATTTTTGCAATGTCATTTTTACAAAAAAATTCGGATCACTTTTTACTTTTTGTAAAAGTGACTCCGAATTCTATACCAAACTAAAAATCTTTACTCTCAATAAAGTTTGTTTGGTATGTGTGGGGTCCCCACAAAGTGGGGCGCCGTTCGTACGGCGTAAAATAAAAACTATACCAAACTAAAGATATTTAGTTTGGTATAGTAAAAATAAGATTGGCAAAATTGTTCTTGATGAAAAAAATCAAGAATATTTGAAAGTGAATGTAGCAGCTGCTCCTGAAGATGGTAAAGCGAATGAAGAAATAATAAAATTTTTCGCTAAAATTCTAAAAATTCCCAGATCAAAAATTGAAATTTTACGAGGTGAGATTTCGCGGATTAAGATTTTGAAAATCACGCCCGCTGCCATTTCGAGCGTAAGCGAGAAATCTCTTCAAGATTTGTTGATTATCTGAACTCATGAGATCTCTCGCTTGCGCTCGAGATGACAAACAGGAAAAATAAATGGTTTAATATCCCCAAAAATTACTCTTAAAATTTTTCTTCACAAATTCTTGATGAGTTTGCAAATCTGTTTCCGAGGCAGGAAAATCACGCTTTGGTAAAGAAGTTTGTAATTTTTTTATCACAAAATTTTCATCAATTGTTGAAGCTTTTTTATCATTTTTATTAGCGCCAAACATCAAGCCACCTTGCGCGCCGCCCATCAATTCAACATATACATCAACCAATAATTCAGTATCTAAAAGCGCGCCGTGCTTTTCTCTTTTTGATAAATCGATATTGAATCTTTTACATAAAGCATCGAGAGAATTTGGCGATCCCGGAAATTTGGTTCTAGCCAAAATCAAAGAATCGATAACATTTTTGCTATTTAGCGTTTCTAGGCCAATAGTCGAAAGTTCATGATTAAGAAATTTTAAATCGAATGCCGCGTTATGAATTACTAGCTTGGCGTCTTTGATAAATTCCAAAAATTCAGCAGCAACTTTATCAAAAACTGGTTTGTCAGAGAGAAATTCTCCAGAAATTCCGTGAATTCTAAAAGCCTCTTCTGGCATGTCGCGCTGAGGATTGATGTAAGTGTGAAAAAATCTGCCAGTTCTAACTTTATCAATTATTTCAACGCAGGCAATTTCGACAATTTTATGTCCAGATTTTGGGTCTAAACCTGTAGTTTCTGTATCTAAACAAATTTCGCGCATTATTCAGAATCCGCTAAAAAATTAACTTGTTTTGGCTGACAAAATGCTCGTGATTTTTGTGAACCCACGAAGATTGCAACATCTTGCACAGTTTGATTTTTGAACTCTTTAGCAAGTTCATCAACGCGGCTCGCGAAATTAGTTTCACTTTCTGAAAATAATTTTTTGAAGAAGTTACGCAAAGCGTGAATATCATCGCGGCTAATTCCTCTTCTTTTCATGCCCACTAAATTTAAGCCCGCCAAAGAAGCTCTTTCTCCCATCACGGTCCCGTAAGGTATAACATCATTTTCAACGCCCGACATTCCGCCAATCATAGCATGTTTGCCAATTCTCACAAATTGACGAATCGCAGAAAGGCCGCCGATAATTACATGATCTTCAACTTCAACATGACCAGCAAGAGTTGCATTATTGGCTAAAATTACATGATCGCCAACTATACAATCGTGGGCCACATGAACCGCTACCATCAACAAACAATTACTGCCGATTTTGGTAACCATGTTGCCTTTTTCAGTGCCTAAATGGATTGTTACATGTTCGCGAATTGAGTTGTGATCACCGATTATGACTTTTGATTTTTCACCACCAAATTTCAAATCTTGCGGAACTTGACCGATGCTTGCGAAAGGAAAAATTAAATTATTTTTGCCAATTGTGGTGTCGCCCTCAATGACTACATGAGATTTTACAATTGTATTATCACCTATTTTCACTTCGTCACCTATGATCGAATAAGCACCAATCTCAACATTTTGGCCAAGCTGTGCTTTATCACTAACTATGGCTGTAGTATGAATTTTTTGTGTCATTTTTAAGCTTTATTTTTATTTACAATCATTGCAGAAAATTGCGCTTCAGCAACTTTTTGACCATCAACTTTCGCTACTCCAGAAAGCTTCCACACCGCTCCGCGATTTTGCACAGTGGTGATGTGAAGTTCTAAAACATCACCCGGAACTACTGGTTTTCTAAATTTCGCGCCGTCAATTGACATAAAATAAACCAAATTATCTTCAGGATTAAAATCTCCAGAATGAATCACCATAATTGCGCCAGCTTGAGCCATGGCTTCAATAATTAGAACTCCTGGCATGATTGGTTTTTCAGGAAAGTGTCCTGTGAAATGAGGTTCGTTAAAAGTTACATTTTTCACGCCCACAATGCTTTTATTTGGCTCAATTGCGATAATTTTATCGACTAGTAAAAGAGGATAACGATGAGGAATTAATTTAATGATTTGCTCAATATTAATGATTGGTTGAGTCATGATTTAAAAGTGTAAATTAATTAATAGATGGGAATTAGACGAATGACATTTATTTAGACCGATTAAACTTTTTAAAATAGAAAAAATCAACCGACTAAAATTTTTCTTGATTAGAAACCCCGCAATCTTTTAAAATTAACGACTCCTTCTTGGTTTAGTTTAATTTTCCTTTCAAATGAGTGATTTAAAATCATCAAATAAATTTAGTGGCGCAGATATTATCGTTAAAGCTTTTGTAAATGAAGGCGTCGATACAATTTTTGGATATCCGGGTGGCGCAATTCTGCCATTTTATGACGCGCTTTTTGTACAAAAAAAACTTCGTCATATTTTAACTCGCCACGAGCAAGCAGCTGCTCATGCGGCTGAAGGCTATGCTCGCTCAACTGGAAAAGTTGGTGTTATCACAGTTACTTCAGGACCTGGCGCAACAAATGTAATCACGGGCCTTACAGATGCTTATTTAGATTCTATTCCTTTGGTTTGTATTTCAGGACAAGTTGCCACTTCTTTAATTGGAACCGATGGCTTTCAAGAAGCTGATATTACTGGTCTTACGCGCTCTTGCACCAAACATAATTATTTGGTTAAAGATGTTAATGATTTGGGATATATAATTCACGAGGCCTTTCATATAGCTCGCTCTGGTCGCCCCGGACCAGTTTTGATCGACATTCCAAAAGATGTGCAAAATAACCACGGAATTTATAACGGAAAAATCGAAATTAATCGCCCTTCTTATCAAATTCAAAAAAGCCAATTTAAAATTAATCACGACAAAATTTCTGCAGCAATTGATCTTCTTGAAAAAGCTGAAAGACCAATATTTTACACAGGTGGTGGCATTATCAATTCTGGTGATATTGCTAGTAAATTATTAACCAAATTTGTTCACGAAACTGGTTTTCCAATCACCAACACTTTAATGGGACTTGGTGGATTTCCAGCGTCAGATTCTCACTTTATCGGCATGCTTGGAATGCATGGAACATACGAAGCCAATATGGCGATGTATGATTGTGATGTGATGATTAATATTGGCGCGCGTTTTGATGATCGCGTGACTGGCCGCGTTTCAGGATTTTCACCAAATTCTAAAAAAATTCATGTTGATGTGGATGATTGTTCAATCGACAAAATTATTAAAGTTGATGTGCCAATTGTTGGCGACGCTGCTTCAGTTATAGAAGCCATGCTTGAAGAATGGAAAAAAAGAAAAATTGGCAGTCGCAAAAAAGCTATTTCTGCTTGGTGGGAAAAAATTAATAAATGGCAGGCAATCGACTCTTTGTCTTACGAAAAAAGCACAAGCATCATCAAGCCTGGTTTTGCTTTGCAACGCTTAAACGAACTTAGCAAAGAAAAAAAGCCTTTCGTTTCAACTGATGTGGGCCAGCACCAAATGTGGGCGGCGCAATATTTACAATTTGATAACCCAAAAAAGTGGCTAACTTCTGGTGGCCTTGGAACTATGGGTTACGGCGTTCCGGCGGCTTTGGGCGCACAAATTGCTAATCCAGAAAGTTTGGTAATGTGCATCAGTGGCGACGCTTCTTTCATGATGAATATGCAAGAACTTGCCACAATTAAACAATATAACCTTCCTGTTAAAATTATCATTTTGAACAACCGCTACATGGGCATGGTGCGTCAATGGCAGGAATTAATTTATGATAAACGCGAAAGCCAATCTTATATGCAGTCACTTCCTGATTTTATCATGCTTGCTGAAAGCTTTGGTATTAAAGGAATGGAATGCTCTGACCCGAAAGAACTTGATCAAAAATTTAGCGAAATGCTTGATCATAAAGGCTCAGTTTTATTTAACTGCGTTATTGAAAGATCAGAAAATGTTTTCCCGATGATTCCGGCGGGCGCCTCACATAATGAGATTTTACTTGGCTCGCAAGCTAAGCAATATGTGCAAAAAGATATGAATGCGGTTTAATAAATAAGAAATTATGAGCGATCCAATCAAAAAACATGTAATTGCAATTTTAGTTGATAATGAATTTGGTGCTTTGGCGCGTATTGTTGAACTTTTCTCGGCACGCGGTTATAACATCGAATCACTGAATGTGGCACCAACTTCTTTGGATAAAAAACTTTCAAGAATTACCATCACAACTTTTGGAAATACCAAAACGGTGGACCTAATTTGCAAACTTTTAAAACGCATCGTGCCGGTTCACACCGCGGCTGAACTTACTCGCGAGCATGGTTATATCGAGCGCGAATTAGCTTTGGTGCAAATTATTGCTGATGAAAGTAAACGCGAAGAAGCAATGAAAATTGTAGATAAATATCGCACCAGCATTGTGGACATTGCTGGCAATTCTATTGTTTTTGAAGTGATTGGAACTTCGGAAATTATTGATGAGGTTTTGAATCAATTGGTTGATTATGGTTTGGAATCGGTTTCTAGAACTGGTATTGCAGCTGGCTTTAAGGGTGAGAAGAAATTAGCGAATAGTTAAGCTGCTTTCGATTCATTTCTTCACTCTCGGTTTCATTCCCGCGAAGGCTGGAATGACAACGAAAAAGAAGGAATGAAACCGAGGGTTAGGAAATATCTCAAAATTAAATTTGAAAAATTAAATCACCTAAAGATAATGCGCGGCCTGCAATTTCTTATCTCTCAAGATTTTCAAGTTTAAGATTTCACAAAATTAAGCCTTCATAAATGGCGAAGTAGCTCAGTCGGTAGAGCAGCGGGATCATAATCCGCGTGTCGGGGGTTCGATTCCCTTCTTCGCCACCATTTTCTTATCAATATATTCGCTGCTCAAATAATATCCTTGCTGTTTATGATTTTATCACCAAATAGATTTGGTAAATTACTCATAGCAATTTTAACGCGCCTTCTCAGCAACTTAAATCTATTTCATATGCCAGCAGAAAAAAGTTTAGTAATTATCAATGAACCATTTGAAAATATGGTTTTAGGCAAGAATGCTTCCCTTTCTTATATCGCCGCAGCTCTGGAACTGGGGCATGAAGTTTCCATATATAATGTGCCAAAAACTGGACCAGTATTTCCTGAGAGCGTTACAGAAAATATGAATGTTATTAAAATTGATCCAAACAGCCATTTTGCTCACAATTTAGTAGTCGAATATAAAAAGAAAAATATGGAGCTTAAATCCTTTATGGAAAAAGCGACGACTGAAAGAAGTTCTGAAATATTACAAGGATATGAAAATGTAAAAGTCTCAGCAATTTCAGAAATATCTGGAGAGGAATTAGATAGAGGACAAACTACTAATCTGGCAGGCGTCACAAATATCATCCAAAGGATTGAGCCAATGAAGGCACCATTTCCTCCTGAAGGAAAATCTAATCTTGCCGAGTTTCTACTAAAATTAAAAAATAATTTTCCACATCTGTCTTTCAACTGCCCGATCTATGAAGTTGATGGCGAGCCACAGCTTTTGATAGATAAAGACACGCCGCAAAGAATGAATGAATTATTGGAAGCCGCTGGTCGTCCATTAATTGCAACTCCAACTAGAGAATTCAAGTTTGGATCTGATATTTCCGAGCAATTTGCGGATATGAGTGAAGAATATAAATCGCTATTTCCAAGAAAAGACTTTGGTAAATTAGTATTAAAACCAAAAGACTCTGCGCAATCTTTAGGAGTTTTTTCTATTGAATTTTCTAATGATGAACAAGCTTTCGACTTAGAATCTCTTAAATCAACAAATCTTCAGTCTTTAAAAGAAGCGCAAATTTATAAAATCAAACCAAGCCTTGATCCTTCTGAATTAAAGCAGATCACAGAAATTTTATGCTATGCAGAAAGCATGAAATTAGAATCTAATAAAACAGATTTTTTAGAAAAATCTGCAACACCAATTGGCCTGATTCCTGAAGAAGAAATTACAGCGGTGGCTAAGAATTTATATGATAATGAAATTCTAGTTCAGCCATTTTTGGAAGGTGTAAAATCTGGCGATATCAGAGTTAACATCTTTAAAAATGGTGATGGTGATTTTGAATTGGCCGGCATGACTTACAGAAGAAGCAATCGCCATACTGATGACAAATTCACAACTTGCTTAACTACGGGTGGATCATCTCCATTTACAACTTCAATATTAGAGGAAGCAGAAAAAGAAAGGTTAGGTGAAAATATTAAAATCATGTTGGGACTATTAAATAACAACCCAACTCTTCGAGAAAAATATCAGCATTCTAGTGAAATTGGCGTAGATTTTCTATTACAAGGCGATGGCAAAAATGTTTTCTTAGGCGAGATGAATCATCATTGCCCTGCACTTGCTCCGATTAGTGAAATAACTAATGCAATGCAGAGCCCTGAAACTCCTTACAATAGCGGCGGACTTGCAATTGCTAAAACTGCCATTCAAGGTCAAATAGCTCAGAGAAAAGCACCTCAAGAATCTTGCAGAATCTCTTCTACAAAAGCTCATACTCGTGAAAGTTATTTAGGTAAAAAAAGCGGATTTAGGTAAAAAAAGCGACGGAGCTTCTATTTAATTCTTCTATATATAGCAAAGACAATTTGAGAAAAGCTTTGCTATATATTTTTTCTCAAACACCCGCATCTAATAAGCACTTCCAGTTTTTCACTTTTAACCACTTGCAATTAAGTTGATAATTTCTAGACTGCCCGCCCCTCATCATTTGAGGGGTCATAGAGGATCTGGTTTTTGATCTATTTATGAGTCTATTTTTCTTCCGTTAAAAACTTACTTAATTATGTCAAACGAATTAGCTAAAACTTCGCCTTTTTTTAGCGCGAATGTGGTGTTTATTAATGAACTTTACCAAAAATTTTCACAAAATCCTGCATCAGTTGACGCTTCATGGGCAGAATTTTTTACCGCGAATGGTGAAGAAATAAAATCAATTTTATCAGATTATAAAGGTCCAAGCTGGGCTAGTCGCAAGATGCAAGTTGTTGGTTCAGAAGATTTCGATATTTCTTCTGTCGCTAAAAAAGAAGGTCCGAAAGTTAATCCTAAAGATGTTAAAACAGTTTCAGCATCTCCTTCAAAAGACTTAAATATCCGTGCTGCTAATTTAATTTTAGCTTATAAAAGATTTGGACATTTAGCTGCAAACCTTGATCCGCTTGGCTTGACACCTGCTCGCATCGTACCTCAAATCAATCCCCAAAATCACGGAATTGAAGCTGCTGATTTAGACAAAGAAGTTGAATTAAACGGAATTATTGGCTTACAAAAAGCCAAAATATCTAAAGTTATCGAATATCTAAACTTCATTTATTCTGGTTCAGTTGGATCAGAATTTGAATATATCCAAGATCAAGAACAAAAAGATTGGCTTGCTGCCGAAACAGAAAGCACGCTGCTTAGCGAGATTTCTAAAGATGAAAAAGTTAAAATTCTAAAAGAAATTATTAGAACTGAAGGCTTTGAACAATTCCTTCACAAAAGATTTCCAGGTGCAAAAAGATTTTCAGTTGAAGGTGGCGACGCTGCTATGAATTCAGTTGAAAAAATGATTGCCGTTGCTGCAAAAAACGGTGTGAAAAAAATCGTTATTGGCATGGCGCATCGTGGTCGTTTAAACACTTTAACTGGAGTGATGGGCAAACCTTATCACCGCATGATTTCTGAATTTCAAGGCACACCAGGAATTCCTGAAGGCGTTACAAAATCTGGCGATGTAAAATATCATATGGGCTATGCAAATACTCGTGAAATTGACGGCAACAAAATTGATATTTCTTTGGCTTTCAATCCTTCTCACTTAGAAGCTGTGAACACAGTTGTTGCTGGAAGAATCCGCGCTAAACAAGATCTTTACAAAGACCAAGACAGAACTCAGGCCATGGCGCTTTTAATTCATGGTGACGCAGCTTTTGCTGGTCAAGGTTCTGTGGCAGAAAGTTTAATGATGAATGGCGTTGCTGGTTATGACACTGGTGGCGTGATGCATTTAATCATCAATAACCAAATTGGCTTCACTGCTAATCCAACAGATTCTCGTAGCACCATTTACTCTTCTGACTTGGCAAAAGCCATCGACGCTCCAATTTTCCATGTGAACGGTGATGATGTTGAAGCTGTAGTTAAAGTTTCTGACATCGTAACTCGCTTCCGTCAAAAATTTAAAAAAGACGCGATTGTTGATTTGGTTTGCTATCGCAGATATGGCCATAATGAAGGTGATGAGCCTCTTTACACTCAGCCAATCATGTATAATAAAATCAAAGATCATCCAAGTTTAGAAAAAATCTATTCAAAAAAATTGATCTCTGAAAATGTAGTTTCAGAAAGCGACTATCAAAAAATCTCTAGCAATTTTGATGCTTTCTTAAGCGCCGAATTTGACAAAGCTGCAACTTATAAACCAACAGAAGCTGATTGGTTGAAAGCAGATTGGAGCAAAATTAAAGATGATGATATTTCAGTTGCAAAAACCGCAGTTACTGAAAAAAATCTGCAAGAATTAATCAAAAAAACCACTTCAATTCCTGCTGATTTCAATGCTAATCCAAAAATCTTAAGACAATTGGAAGCTAGAAAACACGCGGTTGAAGCTGGTAAAGATATCGATTGGGGCTGTGGCGAAGCTTTGGCTTTCTCTTCACTTTTAAATGAAGGTTTCCCAGTTAGAATTACTGGCCAAGATTCTGGCCGCGGCACTTTCTCTCATCGCCACTCAATTTTGCATGACGCAATCACTGCTAAAAAATATTCAATTTTCAGCACTTTAGCCGACAAAGCTAAATATGAAGTTCACGATTCTGTGCTTTCAGAATATGCGGTTCTTGGTTTTGAATATGGCTACTCACTTTCAATGCCTTATGGCTTAACAATTTGGGAAGCTCAATTTGGTGATTTCGCCAATGGTGCTCAAATTATTTTTGACCAATTTATCGCTTCCTCAGAAGTTAAATGGTTAAGAAAATCTAACTTAACAATGCTGCTTCCTCATGGTTATGAAGGCCAAGGACCTGAACATTCTTCAGCTCGTTTAGAGCGTTGTTTGCAAGCTTGCGCTGACGAAAATATGCGCGTTTGCAATATCACCAATCCAGCAAATTTCTTCCATGCTTTGCGTCGTCAAGTTCACTCGAAAGATCGCAAACCATTAATTGTAATGTCGCCAAAATCTTTGCTAAGACACAAATCAGCAGTTTCGAATTTAAGCGAATTTACTAGCGGATCTTTCAAACCTCTAATCGAAGAAACAGCTAAATTAGCTGCAGATAAGGTTAGAAAAGTAGTTCTTTGCACAGGAAAAGTTTATTATGATTTGCTTGAAGCTCGGGAAGCTAAGAAAATCAATGATATAGCTTTAGTTCGTTTAGAACAACTTTATCCATTCCCGAAAGCAGAATTAGCTGCAGAACTTAAAAAATACAAAAATGCTGAAGTAATTTGGTGCCAAGAAGAGCCAAGAAATATGGGCGCTTGGAAATTTGTTGAAGAATTGATCGAAGAAACTTTGATAGAAATTAAACAAAAAGTTTCTAGACCAAAATATGCTGGCCGCATTGCTAGCGCTTCTCCTGCTACAGGATATGGTTCTTACCACGCCAAAGAGCAGAAGAATTTGGTTGACGAGGCCTTAAAATAAATTTAAATCTTTACCAATAATCAGCGTCAAAACTTAATTAATTTTTAAAAATTATGACTATCGAAATCAAAGTTCCAGCACTTGGAGAATCAGTATCAGAAGCGTCAATCGCCAAACTTCACAAAAAAGTTGGTGACGCTGTTAAAGCTGACGAATTAATCGTTGAATTAGAAACTGACAAAGTAACTTTGGAAGTTAATGCTCCTTCAAATGGCTTAATTTCTGCACTTAATGTGAAAGAAGGCGACAATGTTAAAGTTGGCGATTTAATCGCTTCAATGCAAGAAGGTGGTGCGATTGTTAAAGCAACTCCGGTTGCAGCAGCGACTCCTCAAGCAGCAGCACCAGCTCAATCAAATTCTCAATTCCCTCTTTCTCCAGCTCCAAAAAAACTAGCTGCTGAAAATAATATCGACGCTTCAAAAATTTCTGGCTCAGGAAAAGATGGTCGCGTTACTAAAGGAGATGTTTTGGAAGCAATTTCTAGCCCTGCAGTTGCTGCATCAGTTTCTGACGCTAAACCGACAGAACGCGTTAGAATGTCAAAACTTCGTCAAAAAATTGCTGAAAGATTAAAAGAATCTCAAAACACCGCCGCCATTTTAACTACATTTAATGAAGTTGATATGACTGCTGTTATGGCGCTTCGCAATGAATATAAAGAAGCTTTTGAGAAAAAACATGGCGCGAAACTTGGATTCATGTCTTTCTTCGTAAAAGCTTGCGTTACTGCTTTAAAAGAACTTCCAGCAGTTAATGCAGAAATCGATGGAACCGACATTATTTACAAAAATTTCTATGATATTGGTGTTGCAGTTGGATCTCCGCAAGGTCTTGTAGTTCCAGTTCTTCGTGATGCTGATAAATTAAATTTAGCTCAAGTTGAAAAAGGAATTGTTGAACTTGGAACCAAAGCTCGCGACGGTAAATTGGCAATTGCCGATTTAATGGGCGCCACTTTCACCATTTCAAATGGCGGTGTTTACGGTTCATTAATGTCTACTCCAATCATCAATCCTCCACAATCAGCAATTCTTGGCATGCATAAAATTCAAGAAAGACCAATGGTTGTGGCAGGCGAAATCAAAATCCGCCCAATGATGTATTTGGCTCTTTCTTATGACCACAGAATTATCGATGGCAAAGAAGCTGTTACTTTCTTGGTTAGAGTGAAAGAACTTCTTGAAGATCCTCGCCGCTTGGTTTTGGATTTATAGTTTTTAGTTTTTGTAATAGCTGAGTCATCTCGGCTATTACAAAAATCTTGTTTTAAAATTTTGTCTTTTCTAAAAAGACACCTTCAAAATTTAGTTCAGAATTTCTGAAAAATTAGTTTTCACCACAAACCTAAAATCACATGCTAAACCCAATCTCTCAAAACTTCCCTACACCCAATTATAAATTCCTATCAGCAAAGTTTTTTTGCCTGATTTTTTTCTGCGTTTTTGGGGCGGAGTTTTCTTATGGGGCTAATATTAATATTTCAGGTAGCTCATCTGTCGCAACTAGTACTTTAAGCGATGGCGATGGAGTTTCTTTTACAGGAAGTAGCGGAATTTTGAATGTAAATTCCGACAGAACTTTATCTATGGTAAACTCTACTACCTTAGGGTTTGGACATATTAACTTTAACTCTGCCAATATCCTTACAATTGAGGATAGTACGGCTTATACTAGAGCAGGTACAGTGGCTTTTAATGCTGATGGAACTTTATTAGCTAAAAGTGCTGGAGTATATACGGATACCGGAGTTACTACAGCCTCGGATAATAGCGGCAATATTATTTTAGCGGGGTCAGTTCAATACCTAATCGGCGATATAGGTTCATCTTCAAATAAATTAAAATCCATCACCGTCAATAGTTCTGCTTATTATACTGAGTTTGGTGGAGATATATATACCCACACTTTTGCAGCCAATCAGGAGATCCTCTTTAAATCTTACGAAGGCGCTATCAACATAGATTTAGGATCTCTCACAATAGCCGCTGATCGCTTAGTTAGCTTAAGTGGAGATATCAACTTAATAAATTTTAATTCCAGCGGAGCTGGTAAAATACAATTAGCTTATAGCTCGAATGAACAAAATTTTACCTTCACTGGCAATGCCCTTATCAATAGCGGATTAGAATTTATTTTTTACAACGATGGCGATACGGTTGGTAATATGAGCAAATTCGTAGCCGCAGGTTCCAACTCAATCACTGTTGCAAATGGCATCACCATCGATTTTTTTGTATATGACTCCTCAAAAAATATTCCACTTAACACCGATTATTTACTAATTGATGCTTCAGCATCTGGAAGTTCACTAATCATCGACACCAGTAAAATAAATGTCACAACCAATTCACTCTTGGCCAATTTCGTTTTAAAAGCCCAAGATAATAAATTATATGTAAGCAACAGCGAGCTTAATTACAGCAATTTACAAAAACTTGGCGACCATAATTCATCAGTTGCCACCGCAGTATTTAATAATAGCGGATTCAGCGGAAGCAATATGGGAACAGTTCGCACCAATATGCTGGCAATATCCGACCTTTCACAACTTAAAAAAGCTGTTGAAACTTTAAGCACTTCTAGAAACTCAGTTGCCCAAGTTGCTTCAACTCAAACCACAAATAAAATAACCAACATCATCAGCTCGCGCATTTCTTCTTTCGGCAACAAATCTTCTGGCTTTTCTTCTGGAGATTCTGCCAAAGCAGTTTATGGAATTTGGGGAGAAGTGTTTGGCGGCAAAGCCAAGCAAGGCGCTTTAGATAATCAAGAAGGTTATAAATCAAATAGCACTGGATTTGTATTTGGTGCCGATTCTGCAATCGATATTAACGACAATATCAATTCTCTTTTTGGCGCTTCACTTGCTTATGGCCAAACTTCTATCAACAGTTTGAATGCTGGTAATCAAAGAACCGACACTTCTTCCTATCAACTTTCTTTATATAACAACAATTCCAAAACAGATGGCCTTGGATTATATAATGAGAACATTCTCAATCTTGGTTTCAACAACTACAAAACCACCAGAAATATTGCCGTTGGAAGTTTTAACGCCACAGCAAATGGTAAATTTAATGGCACGCAACATGGCCTAAAAACTGGGTTTGGATATAATATCAAAACTTCAGAGAAACTTTTAATCACACCAAATGCTGCAATTTCATATTACAGAATTAACCAACAAGATTATTCAGAAACTGGTGCCGGCAATATAGGCTTAAATATCGACAATAAAGCTCTAGACACTTTCAGCTCAAATATTGGCCTAAAATTCACCAGCAAATTCAAATTTTCCGACAAAGAAATTTTCCCTAAATTAGATTTATCTTGGATTCACAACCTCAAAAAAGAAGGCCAAGTCGGCAGCTCTTCCTTCATTGCTGGAGGTGACAGAATTTCTTTCACCAGCAACGGCATGTTGAAAGATACATTTAACATCGGCACAGAGCTAAGCATTTTAAGCGGCGATAGTTCATCAATTTCCCTCAGATATGATTTACAAACCGGCCATGAATTAAGCAGCCATATGGGAAATATTAAGTATCGCTTTATGTTTTAATCATTGTTTTTACAGTGAATTTTCCCAGATATAATTTTTCTCACTTTAATTCATATTCGATGCTTTTCCTCTTCTTCAAATCAATGCTAATCGGCCTTTCAATTGCCATGCCAATTGGGCCTATTTCAACTTTGGCGATTAAAAATTGTTTAACTCGTGGTTGGTCAATTGGTTTTGCCACTAGTTTTGGCGCGTCTCTTACTGAAGGATTTTATGGATTCGTGGCAACTGGCGGGCTTTCTTTTATCTCAACATTTCTTACCACTTATATTTCACCAGTAAAAATAATCAGCGGCATAGCCTTGATTTTACTGGCTGCTTATGAAATCAAAACTGCCAATAAAGTTTCAACCACAGAAGTTAAAATGAAGTCACGAGGATTTTTTCAAACTATGTTTTTCGTCGCCTTCTTAACTTTAGGCAGCCCAATGACTATCGTACTTTTTGTAGGAATTTTTGCCACAATGGGCGGAACTTCTTTAACGCCACAAGAAATGGCGGTAACAGTTTTTGGAATTTTTATGGGCTCGGTTTTATGGGCTTTTATTTTATCAGGAACTGTCGCGACAATTCGTCACAAACTATCAAAACAATGGATGGCGCGAGTGAAAATTATCTCTGGCTTAATCATTGGTGGATTTGGTGCTTACAATATTATCGGGCTGATTTTTTAACTATACAAAATAAACTATTTATAGTCCGAACTAACAAAATATTTTTGAGATAAAAATTATAAAAAATTAAAGTTGTATACTCATATAATTTGAAGCTTTTTGCAATTTTTAGCCAAAAAGATGAAGTTAGTTTGGATTATAAATACCAAATCTAGAAATAGTTTATTTGGTATATTACTCCGCGAAGGCGGGAATCAAGCTCAATTAAACAATGTCTCCCAAACTTACTTTTTGATTCCCGCCTTCGCGGGAATGACATTGGAGGTGGGAAAAGCCTTAGAGAGAATCTCTGGCCACTTCTCGTAATTATGTCCTGCCTCATCAATAATTTTAAATTTAGCATTCCCGCCCGCCAAATTTACTCGCTTCACAAAAGAAATAATTATTTCCGCCGGCACAATTTTATCTTGGCCACCAATGAAGTGATATTGCACAATATCTTTCACCTTCTCCACCACATCAATCGCATCCAAAGAATCATCTAGAGCATTCACCTTATGCAATTTCATTAATTCTTTGTGATTTAAATTTCCCGCAACCGTTTTAATTGAAGCTACATCTTTTCTTTCCGAAGCAACTAGAACCGCCACAGCAGCACCTCCAGAAAATCCAAATAAATTCACTTTTTTAAATTTATGTTTTTTGACAAATTCCGTCACCACTTCATTTGTAGAATCGATCACTGATTGTGAAAATCTTGAACCAGTCCAAAACTTTTCCTGACAAGCCGCATCAAGCTTGAAATCTACATATTGGCAAGGCCGCGCAATATAAAGAACATTGGCAGCAGAAGCTGCAATCGCCATTTTCAAGACAAGCGGATTTTTCGGAGTTGGATTATTTGAAGCCGTATATCTGTTTCTCCAAGCAAAACCATCTCCTTCAATATATATGTCTAACTCTTCTCGTCCTAGGCTCGAAATTTTTGCGTAAGTCTGCAAATAAAAATCCTTAGTTTTAATAATCTCTTTTTTGAAAGAATTTTTTGCAGCTAATTCGTCAGCATATTGCAATCTTTCTTGCACAGAATTAGAAGCGCAAGAGCTTGTAAATAAAGGAATCAGCGCAATAAAAACCAGTTGAATAAAATTTTTACAAAGATTCTTTTTTGTAAATTTATCTCTCATTTTTAATAATCTCCGCCATCTCTTTTATTAAATCTTTTCTTTTTGAACTATTGCGCCAATATAGGCCAATTGTTCGTTTAGGAGCATTAGTAATTTCCAAATAAGAAATTTTATCTTCTTTTTTCACTGCAATTTCTGGCATCAAAGTTATTCCCGCGCCAGAAATTACCATTTGTCGCAAAGTTTCCAAACTAGTTGCTTTAAAATCTTCCCTCTCAAAAGCGCCCATCATAGAACAAGCTTCCAGCGCTTGATCTCTAAGGCAGTGACCTTCTTCCAAAAGCATCAAAACTTTTCCCTGCAAATCTTTTTTTGTAATTTTCTTTTTAGCTTTTGTAAGTTCGTGATTTCTTGGAACTGCCAATAAAAATTGCTCTTCAAAAATTTTTTCCACCATCAATCCATCTTCCGCAATCGGCATGGCTATTAACGCCGCATCAAGTTCACCATTTTGTAATTTTTTAATTAAATCTTCGGTTTTTTCTTCAATTAACAGCAATTTTAATTTGGAAAATTTCTTAGAAATTTTTTGAGCAACTTTAGGAAAAAGATAAGGAGAAAGTGTTGGAAAGGCACCAATTCTGAATTCTCCGCCAAATGGATCTTTAGAATTTTGGGCAATATTTTTCATCTCTGCCACTTCACGCAAAATTATTTCAGATTTCTTGATAATTTTTTTTCCAATTTCTGTAACTAAAAAATTCTTTCCTCCGCGTTCAAAAATTTGCACTCCCAGCTCATCTTCCAATTTTTTAATCTGCATGCTAAGCGCGGGCTGGCTAACAAAGGACTTCTGCGCAGCTTTAGAAAAATGACCTTCTGAAGAAACCGCCACAATATACTTTAAATCTCGCAAATTCATTGATAAGAAAAATTGATTAAATTGATAAAAACAATCGATTTTATTTATTAAGACCACTGACTAATTTTCGCAACCAAGATTTTGATTGCTTGCTCCAGCATCCTCATCCTGAACTTGCTTCATGATCTATCTCAAAACAGATAGATCCAAGATCACAAAACAAGTTCGAGATGAACAATGCGGGAACAAAAAAGTCAAAGTTGAATCACAATAATAATTAAAGGAGAGGCACATGTTAGGAATAAAAGATAAATTCCCCGAGTTCAGTGGTAAAGCGGTTGTGACAAATGATGTTCACAATGCTTTCATCGATATTAATAGCGAAACTTATAAAGGAAAATGGCTGGTATTTTTCTTTTGGCCAAAAGATTTCACATTTGTTTGTCCAACTGAAATTGCCGAATTTGGAAAATTAAATGAACAATTTCAAGATCGCGATGCCCAGTTAATCGGCGCCAGCACTGATTCGGAATTTACACATTTAGCTTGGAGATCTGCGAAAGATGAGTTGAAAAACTTGCCATTTCCAATGTTTTCTGATGTGAAACGCGACTTATCCAGCGCACTTGGAATTTTGGACAAAGACGAAGGAGTTGCACAAAGAGCCTCTTTAATCGTTGATCCTGAAGGCTTGATCAGATTTGCTTATGTAACCGATTTAAATGTAGGAAGAAACCCAAGTGAAGTTTTGAGAGTTTTAGACGCTTTACAAACTGACGAACTTTGCCCATGCAATTGGAAAAAAGGCGAAGATACAATAAAAGTTTAATATTAAAATTCTGGCGGCGAATCAATGAATTCGCTGTCACACAAAATAAATAAAATTATGAAAAATTTAGAAGAATTAAGATCAGCAATTCCTGATTATGCCAAAGATGTAAAAATTAATCTGCAAACTTTGGTAAATGTTGAAAACCAAATTTTAAATGCCAAACAAGTTTTTGGCGCTTCTTTAACTGCTGCTTATGCGACAAAAGAAAAAACTTTGATAAGAATATTAGAAAATGAAGTGCAAAATATTTTGTCAGAGACTGAAATTAAAGCCGTAAGAACATCTGCCAGCTTGATGGCGATGAATAATATTTATTACCGCTTTTTACATATTAGCGAAGATAAAGAATATTCACAAATGCCAGCGGGTCTGAGAATGAGAGGAATTTTGGATCATGGAATTGAAAAAATTGATTTCGAAATTTTTTCTTTATCAGCTTCAATCATTAATGGTTGTGGAATGTGTATAGATGCTCATGCTAATCAATTAATTAAGCACGGTTTGTCTAAAACTCAGATTCAAATGGTGGCAAAAATTGCCGCTGTTATGAATTCGGCAGCGCAAGTTTTGGTGATTTCGGAAGCCTAAATATTTTCCCGTCATCAAAGCTTACACTGTCATCTCGAGCCTAAGCCAGAGATCTCTCGCTTAAGCTCGAGATGACAGGATTTTTATTAACACTCAAAAAATAATTTTATGAAAAAAGCAGTTCTAAAAAATTTAGAAATAATTTTAGCCAGCTCTTATGGCCTTGCGATTAAAACTCAGAATTATCATTGGAATGTAGTTGGAGCAAATTTCAAATCTCTGCATGAAATGTTTGGCGCGCAATATGAAGAATTATCTGATGCCATTGATGAATTAGCCGAAAGAACTAGAGCTTTGGAAGGAAAAGTAGAAGCCAGTTTTGAGAATTTTGCTAAACTTAGCAAAGTTAAAAGCGGCGATAAAGATTTTAAAGCTGATACAATGTTAAAAGATTTAACTGCTAGTCATGAAGCAATTGCAAAACTTTTGCATGAAGGAATTAAAGTGGCACAAAAAGAAGCTGATGAAGCCACTGCCGATATGTTTATTGGCAGAATTGAATCTCATGAGAAAGCTGCTTGGATGCTTCGTTCTAGTATTTCTAACTAGATTTATAGATTTATTTTTGAGGCAAGAAAGGATTATATATCTAGCTAGCCAAAAATCATTCCCTCTCGGTGCCATCCCCGCGAAGGCTGGGATCCAGAAGATTTTCATTAAAATCAATCACTTAGGTTTTTTTAACTATTTCTAGATCCCCGCCTTCGCTGCTATAACAAACTAAAAATCTTTACCCTCAATAAAGTTTGTTTGGTATATGGGGTCCCCATAAAGTGGGGCGCCGTTCGTACGGCGTAAAATAAAAACTATACCAAACTTAAAGATATTTAGTTTGGTATATGACACCGAGGTTGTTGCTAGTTGAATATAATTCCCAAAAAAAAGACCCCGTCATTCGATTTGAATAAAGGGGTCTTTTTATATATAGTCGAAGAAATATTTCTCTTAGTCGAGAATCACTTCGCAATTACCATTCGCGATGTAAGCGTCCAAGCCAACAGTTGTGATTTCTTTGTAACGACTATCACCTAAAATTCTGATTAAAGTTCCAACTGGTCCGTCAGTTTGAACATTGAAGAAAACTCCAGTTTGTCTGAATGTTGCAGGGAATTTATCGCAAATTTCACCTTCGCAACGAGAGATCATTTTATTTTTCTTATCCAAAATTAAATAAGCCTGAATGTCTCTTTTAGCACATTCTCTTTTAGTACAAATAAATCCTGTCACTGGTGCACATTTAAGCTTATTCCAGGCTTGTCCAGCTTTATAATATTTCTCAGCTTCACTGAAAACTTGCGTTAGATCTGTTGATTGAATTTCTGGAATATCAGATTCTACTGAAGATTTTTTAGAAGTTTTTTCAGCTTTAGATTTAGTGCTTAGCTCGATTTTATTTTCTTTAGACCAAGAAGGAGATGAAAGGAGAGAAAAAACAACTGCAAATAAAATTGTGAATTTAATTTTCATATTTTGTTTTTGAATTTATTGGCAAGGAAATCAAGCAAATTTGGTGCACCCGACAGGAGTCGAACCTGTAACCTTCTGATCCGTAGTCAGATACTCTATCCAATTGAGCTACGGGTGCAATTGCAAAACTTTAAACAGCCAAACCAAAGTAAATTGGCTTGGCCGTTTAAAGCCTGATTTTTGTTTGAAGTTTTTTAAGAAACTACTTTTGTTTTTCGTTCTTTTTCTTCGCTATTCTTCTCGGAAGATTTTTCGCCGCTTTTTTTCTTTTTAGCAATACCTAATTTTTCTCTTACTAAGCTTTCTATCTCTTCAGCAACTTTAGGATTTTCTTTTAGATAAGTTTTTACATTTTCTTTTCCTTGGCCAATTTTATTTCCCTTGTAAGCATACCAAGAACCTGACTTTTCAATTATGTCATTTTTGGTCGCAATATCAATAACTTCGCCAATTCTAGAAACGCCTTCACCATAAATAATTTCAAAATCAGCGGTTTTGAAAGGTGGGGCAACTTTATTTTTTACAACTTTAACACGAGTTTCATTTCCAAGAACTTCTTCTTGATCTTTTATCGCAGTGCCGCGACGAATATCAAGGCGAACCGAAGCATAGAATTTCAAAGAATTTCCACCTGATGTTGTTTCTGGAGAACCAAACATCACACCAATTTTCATTCTAATTTGATTGATGAAAATGATTGTCGAGTTACTCTTTGAAACTGTCGCAGTTAATTTTCTAAGAGCTTTGCTCATTAATCGAGCTTGTAAACCCATTTGGTTATCACCCATTCCGCCTTCAAGTTCAACCTGAGGAACTAAAGCTGCAACTGAATCCACAACAACTAAATCAACAGCGCCAGAGCGAATTAAAGTATCAGCAATTTCAAGAGCAGCTTCACCATTATCTGGTTGAGAAATGATCAATTCTTCTAAATTGATACCAAGATTTTTTGCATAGGCAGGATCAAAAGCATGTTCTGCATCAATGAAAGCGGCAGATAATCCAGCTTTTTGAGCTTCTGCAATTGCGTGCAAAGTAAGCGTGGTTTTTCCAGAAGATTCTGGTCCGTAAATTTCAATAATTCTGCCACGAGGATATCCACCAACTCCAAGAGCAACATCTAGAGATAGAGATCCACTTGGGATAACTTCAATATCAATAACTGGCTTTGAGCCAAATTTCATGGCTGAGCCTTTACCAAATTGTTTATCAATTTGTGAGAATGCGGCTTCTAAAGCTTTTTTACGATCTTCCATATTTCTCTCCTATTTTTTAGTTTTTTTGTTGGTGTTATTTGTTTTTGAGCGGAAATTTGTACTTCCGCCCAAATACGGTTTACTTGTTTAGCAATTTCATCATGGTTTCGCCAAGAGAAGCTGGGCTATCAGCCACAGAAACTCCAGCAGATTTCATAGCTTCGATTTTATCTTCAGCTCCACCTTTACCACCAGAAATAATGGCACCAGCGTGACCCATTCTTCTACCTTCAGGAGCAGTACGACCAGCGATGAAACCTACACATGGTTTAGAACGACCTTTTTTAGCTTGAGCTTTCAAGAAAGCTGCAGCTTCTTCTTCGTCAGAACCACCAATTTCACCAATCATGATCATAGCTTGAGTTTCTTCATCAGATAAGAACATATCTAAACAATCGATGAAGTTTGTTCCATTAACTGGATCGCCACCAATACCAATACAAGTACTTTGGCCTAAGCCAACTCTGGTTGTTTGGTGAACTGCTTCATAAGTTAAAGTTCCTGAACGAGAAACTATACCGATTGAACCTTTTTGGTGAATGTGTCCTGGCATGATACCGATTTTACATTCGCCTGGAGTGATAACACCTGGACAGTTTGGTCCAACCAATCTTGATTTTGAACCAGTCAAAGCTTTTTTAACTTTAACCATGTCAAGAACTGGAATTCCTTCAGTGATACAAATGATCAATTCTATTTCAGCGTCAATCGCTTCCAAAATTGCATCAGCTGCGAATGGAGGTGGAACATAGATTACAGATGCATTGGCATCAGTTTTTTTACGAGCATCAAACACAGTATCAAAAACTGGTAGATTTAAGTGAAGCGTTCCGCCTTTAGCCGGAGTAACACCACCAACCATTTTTGTACCGTAAGCAATTGCTTGTTCAGAATGGAAAGTGCCTTGAGCTCCTGTAAAGCCTTGGCAGATAACTTTGGTATTTTTATTTACTAGAACTGACATTTGGTTTCTTTAGTTTGTTTTTAGAATTATTTTACAGCTGCAACAATTTTTTGCGCCGCATCAGATAAGTCGTTAGCAGAAATTACTGCTAAACCAGATTTAGCAAGTATTTCTTTACCAAGTTCAACATTGGTACCTTCAAGTCTTACAACCAAAGGAATACTTAAATTAACTTCTTTTGCAGCTTCAATAATACCGTTAGCGATAATATCGCAACGCATGATACCACCAAAGATATTAACCAAAATGCCTTTTACATTTGGATCAGAAAGAATGATTTTAAAAGCTGCAGTAACTTTTTCACGAGTAGCTCCACCGCCAACATCTAAGAAGTTAGCTGGAGATGAACCATAAAGTTTAATGATATCCATTGTTGCCATAGCAAGACCAGCACCATTAACCATACAGCCAATTTTACCATCCATCTTCACATAATTTAGATCATATTTCGAAGCTTCAATTTCTAGAGGCTCTTCTTCATCTAAGTCACGAAGCTCTTTGATGTCGTCATGACGATGCAAAGAGTTATCGTCGAAATTATATTTTGCGTCTAAAGCAACGATATCGCCTTCAACTGTTTCAACTAGTGGGTTGATTTCAATTTGAGCTGCATCTGTTTCGATGAAAGCTTTGTAAAGAGAGAAGATTAATTTGCTGAATTTTTTCAAAGTTTCGCCTGAGAAACCAAGAGAAAAACCAAGTTTTCTAGCATGGAATTGTTGAATTCCTGCAGCAGCATCAACTGCAACTGTGATGATTTTTTCTGGAGTATGTTGAGCAACTTCTTCGATTTCAACGCCACCTTCGGTGGAAGCCATGAAAACTACAGATTTAGTTTTGCGATCAACAACAACTGAAAGGTAATATTCTTTTTTAATGTTTGAACCAGCTTCAATGTAAAGTCTTTTTACAAGTCTGCCTTCAGGTCCAGTTTGGTGAGTAACCAAAGTCATGCCTAGAATTTGTGAAGCTTTTTCTTTAACCTCTTCAACTGATTTTACAACCTTAACACCGCCACCTTTACCGCGACCACCTGCATGAATTTGAGCCTTAACTACAAAAACTTTATTTCCGGCAGCTTCTAAAACCTCAGCTGCTTGAAATGCTTCTGGGATACTAAAAGCAACATGTCCTTCTGGAACAACGACGCCAAATTTTTTAAGCAGGGCTTTAGCCTGATATTCATGAATGTTCATGTCTAATTTTATTTGAAATTGAACTTAATACCCGATTTTAGATATTGATCGGGAGAAATAAGGATCTCTACTGAAGTAGAGCGCACCTAAATAAGTGATATAATCTAAAGAACTCTAGGTTTAACTATAGAGTTGCAAAAAATGAGGGGCTCACAATAAATTTTGTTTTTAACTTGGCAATAAAATATTCTAACCTTTCCATAATCTTTCTCGACATTTTTTGATGAAAAAATCCGTTTTAATAATTAGGCCGAAAGATCAGGCTGCAGAAGTTGCAAATTATCTTAAAAATAGTGGATTTGAAGTTTTTATAGAGCCAACTTTTGTGGTACAAAAATCTATTGAACCAGATGCTGATTCATTAGCAAAAATTTTTCAAAAAAAGATCGCAGCAATCATTCTAACCAGCGCAAATGCAGACAAAACAGCTTTGCAAGTGATGAGTGATTTGAATCTTGATAAGAATATTAAAATTTTTGCAGTGGGGAAAAAGACTGCCAAAACCTTTGTAGATTTGGGTTACAAAAATATTCTTTTTTCAGAAGAAAAATCTGCCGAGAGTTTAGAAAGAAAAATTCTGAGCGATAAAGAAATTATCTCTCAAAAAAGCGAAGAAGTTTTATTATACTTTTGCGGAGAAATTATAACTTTGGATTTTCAAGCTAGACTCGCTGAATTAAATGTTAAATTAGAGAAAATTATCTCTTACAAAATTCTTGAAAAAGAAAAATTTTCAGAAGAATTTTTAACAATATCTAAAAAATCAAATTTTGATTTCACACTTATTTACTCTAAAAACAGTCTTAAGCATTTTTTTGAGTTGTTAAAAAAACATAATCTGTTTGAATCTTTTCAAAGCAGACGAATATTGTGTTTAAGTGCCAAAATTCTCTCTTTGGCGCGCGATCTTGGATTTAAAAATTCTGCAACTTTTGCAGAAATTTCAATTTTAAAAAAATTCTATGACTGAAGAAAATATTCAAAAAGATTTGGAAAACAAAATCTTAAAAAAAACACCATCTGCAAATTTGGCAAATAAAAAACATATCTCATCTTCAGCAAGAATTATATTTTTTGTGGCAATTTCTGCGGCAGCTTATTTTGGTTTTAAATACTTCAAAATCAAAGAAGCTGTAAGATTAAACGCCAAAACCGAAGTTAGCAAATTTGATGCTATTGAAAGCGAAATTTTTGATTTGGCTGATGAATATAAAAATCAGATGAATGGCGAAAGTTCGGGCGATATTTCAGAAATTTCTAGTAATGAAATTAAAGAAAAAGGTGCGGGATTTATTTATAAAATGCTGCTGAAAAATCAGATTCAACTTAATGATTTGAAGGGCCAAATTCAAAGTCTTAAAACTGATTTCTCAAAATATAAAAGTCAGGAGAAAACTCTTAAAATAATTTTTACTTATGTTGATTTGAGACAAAAAGTTTTTGCCAGAAACAATGAAAATTATGAAGAGACTTTGAAAAGCCTTGAACTATTAGCTTCAACAGATTCTCAGCTGCAAGAAAAAGTTACAAAATTGCGCAGCCTTTTAAAAGATTTTTCGGGAGAAAAAGCCTTAAGCGCGAAATTTCATGATTTGATTCCTGAAATGATTATCACAAAAAATCAAGGTGCTGCAAATGATAGCTTCATCTCTAAAATTCGTCGCCATCTTTCTAAATTAATAATTGTGAGAAGAATTGACGAAAAAAATCCTATGGAAGTGGATGCTGCGATTGTGAAAGTTGAAAAATTATTACAAGAACAAAATTATCAAGAAGCCTTAACTGCATTGGTTGCATTGGATCAGACTTATCATGAAATTATCGTTGGATTTTTAGAAACACTAAACAACGCCTCCGAATTGCAAAAACTTGATCGGGACATTTTTGCTTACCTAAAAAACTTAGGCCCAGAAAAATTAGGCCAAGAAAAATTAGGCCAAGAAAACCTAAGCTCAGGCGTTTCAAATTAACTAAATTAAGTATTCGTCAATATGCTAAAAACTACCTGGTTTTTATTTCTCGCTTTCGCAATCTCTACTCCTTTAATTTGGATGCTAAATCATGATGGCCAAGTGGTAATTACTTGGCTTGGATTTGAAGCTCAAACCGACATTTTAACCGCCATTATACTGGCAATTTTATTCACGCTTTTGGTCTTCATAATTTCTTATGCAGTCACCAGAATCTTGGCGATAAGATTTCCTAATTTGCTGAAAATGTTTTTCAAAAAAACTTATCTAAAAAGATTAGAAAAATTAGTTCACAGACATTGGCAAGGTTTGGATGTGATGGCGCAACTATTGATGGCGATTGAAACTAAAGATTTAAAATCATCAGAAAAATTACAAAAAAAATTATCTAAATTAATCAAAAATCCTCAGTTAAATAATTTTCTTTCAGGCAAGTTGGCTTTTGATAATAAGGACTTCGCGAGTGCTGAAGAATTTTTTACCAAATTAGGTGACGACAAAAATGCAAAAATTTTGGTCTTAAAATCTAAGTTCAAATTGGCTTTAGAAAATAATGATGAAGTGACAGCAATTGCTTATGCCAAACAGATTTTATCGGTGAAAAAAGATAATATGGACATGGCGCGCACTTTGCTTTCCTTATATAAAAAACATGGCTTATGGCAAGATGCGAAAGAGTTGATTGGTACTTATGGAATTGAGCAATTTAGAGATGAATTACAAAGAAGAGATTTGGCGGTGATGAACACTGCTTTGGCTTTTGAATTTTATCACAAGAAGCATTTTGCAAGCGCCATTAAGCACGCTAAAATGGCGTTGAAATCGGAAAATGATTTTTTACCAGCAATTGAAGTGATGCTGAAATCTTGGATCAAAAGAGGATTTTCTTTTAAGGCTAGTTGGATGATAAAAAATTTATGGCGCGAAAATCCGCATTTAATTTTAGCAGAAATTTTTGATTTAATTCATCGCAAATCTCCAGCAAAAGTTAGAATCAAAGCCATGAAAAAACTGGCCGCTTTGAATCCAGAAACTCATTTAGGAAAATTAGCAATTGGACTTGTAGCCTTCAGAGCCAGCCAATATGAAGATGCGAAGGAGTTTTTAAGATTGTCACTTTTAACCGAAAAAACTTATCGTGCTTACAAACTTTTGGCTTACAGCGAAAGATTTTTAGGCGATAAAGAAAAGGCGCAACAATATTCACAGAAAGCCGAAATGATGAGCCGAAATGATCATTATTCTTGCAGCAATTGTAATCATTCAAGCGCCAGCTGGGATGCTAAATGCACAACTTGCGGAAGTCATGATTGTTTGGAGTGGCATTCTTAACTTATGTGGCTGTTATTTCTATATAACTGTCATTTCGAGCGTAGCGAGAAATCTCAGGAATCTTAAACTATTAGAGCAAAACTCATGAGATTTCTCGCTACGCTCGAAATGACAGTGAGTAGAAGAAATGACAGTGAGTAGAATACTTATATTAAAACTTTCTTCTACCAGATTTACCGCGACTTCCTCTCCAATCTCTTTTTTCACCTTCTGGTTTCTCAGCTCCAGCTTTTTCTGATTTTGGTTTTTCTGATCTAGGTCTTCCTGATTCTGATCTTGATCTTCCAGCGCCACCCGAACTTCTAGCACCACCTCTTGCTGATCCAAATCTTGAAGATCTGCCTCTTCCACCTTCTCTTTCTTCTTGTTCATCACCAGATTTTTTACCAGATTTTAAATCAGGCTTTGCCACAACTTTAGGAGCTGGAGGCAGCAAGAAATCTGGCAAAGCAGTTTCAATTTCCAACTTCTTACCAAAAAAATCTTCCATCACAATTTTCTTAGCATGCAAACAAACTCGTCTGGCCAAATCTCTTTTGATTACATCTTTTCCACCATATTTTACATCGCCGATAATTGCATGACCAAGCTCTTTGCAATGAACGCGAAGTTGGTGTGTGCGGCCAGTTAAAGGCGACAATTCTACCAAAGAATAATCTTTAAATTTTTCTAAAAGTTTAAATTCAGTAATTGCTTCTTTGCCATCAACTTCATCGCGATAAACTTTTTCATTTTTGCCAACAAATTTTTTGCAAATTGGAATATTAATCACACCTTCAGTTTTTTTCATAACACCAACCACCAGCGCCAAATATGTCTTGCGAATGGTTTTATTTTTGAAAGCTGCGGTAAGAATTTCTGCCGCCGCAGAATTTCGTGCAATCAATAAAAGCCCGCTGGTGTCTTTGTCTAAGCGATGAACCAGCTGTGGATTTTCTTGATTTCCAAATCTTAAATAAGGCAAATAATCATCCACCGAAATTAAAATTCCGCTGCCGCCTTGAGTTGCAAGGCCAGATGGTTTGTTCAAAGCGATGATATTGTCATCACGAAAAATTATTTGTTCTTTAATCTGAGCAACTTTTTGATCACTGATTTTAGTTTTTTTCTTTTCAAATTCAGTGCGAATTTCGATTTCAGCAAAAACATTTATTTCGTCTGCATGTTCAGTTTTGTAAGATGCATCAACTCTTGCACTATTAACTCTGACTTTTTTTTCACGCACTAATTTTTGCGCTAGTCCAAAAGAAATATCAAATTTTTGACATAAAAATTTATCTAAACGAAGAGATGTAAAATCTTTGGTAACGGTGACTTGAGGCATTTAAGCGAGAATAAGTTTTGTTAAATAAAAGCCGAAAAATAAGGCTAATATTGAAAGTGTCACTGATGATAAAGCATAAAAAAGCGCTAGAGTGTTTTGGCCCGCAGTGAAGAGACGAAAGAAATCTAAAGAAAATGCTGAGAAGGTTGTAAAGCCACCTAAAAAACCAACAAATAATAAACTTCTAGTTTTGCTGCCCAGCACATCGAAATATTTAATCATCACATAATAAAGCACGCCGGCAATTAAAGAACCAAGAACATTCACACAAAATGTTCCCCAAGGAAAATTTGCGGGAAAATTTGCGGGAAAATTTGCGGGAAAATTTTTAGAGATATTTTCAACACGAATTGATTTGGTGATGAATTCGAAAGTTAGGTATCTAGCGACTGAGCCAAGAGCGCCGCCAATGGCGATTAGGAGAATGTTGAGCATGTGCTAAATTTTTGTAATAAATATCAACATATCTTCGCCATTGCGAGCGTGAGCGAAACAATCCTGCAGATTCGTAAGCTAGCAATAACGAAATAAAATCCTAAGCCAACTTCTTCAACTTCTCGGCCAAATCAGTTTTTTCCCAACTAAATCCGCCATCTTCAGTAGGCTGGCGGCCAAAGTGTCCGTAGGTAGAAGTTCTTTTATAAATTGGACGATTTAGTTCAAGATAATTTCTGATTCCGCGCGGTGAAAGATCAACTAATTCATTTATAATTTTAACCAAACCTTCTCCGTCAACTCCTGTTTTGTGATTATTCACATATAAAGAAAGAGGCTTAGAAACACCAATTGCGTAAGCGATTTGAATGGTGCAACGATCTGCTAAACCAGCAGCAACTACATTTTTCGCCAAATAGCGCGCCATGTAGGCGGCAGAGCGATCAACTTTAGTTGGATCTTTTCCTGAAAAAGCACCACCTCCATGAGGAGCAGCGCCGCCGTAAGTATCAACAATAATTTTGCGACCAGTCAAACCAGCATCGCCATCAGGGCCACCAATTACAAATTTGCCCGTCGGGTTTACTAAGAAACTTTTATCCGCGCACATCCAACCTTTTGGCAAAGTTTTTTCTACATAAGGTCTGATCAATTCTTTTACTTGTTGCGCGGTCATTCCTTCTTTATGCTGAATTGAAACTAACACAGTTTCAGCACGCACCGGAATTCCATCTTCGTAAAAAAGTGTCACTTGACTTTTGGCGTCAGGGCCTAAATCGAGAAGGTCTCCAGATCTGATCGCATCCATAATATTATGCAAAATGCGGTGCGAATAATAAATCGCCGCAGGCATTAAAACATCTGTTTCTTTGCAGGCATAACCAAACATAATTCCTTGATCTCCCGCTCCTTCATCTTTGCCGTCAGAAGCATCAACTCCAACTGCGATATCAGCAGATTGGCCATGAATTAAATTGGTAATTTGCACATTTTGCCAATTAAAACCTTTCTGCTCATAGCCAATATCTTTGATAGTGCCGCGAATCAAATCTTCGATTTCTGTTTTAGAAATTTGCGGCGCGCGAATTTCTCCACCAATAATAACCGTGTTGGTGGTGGCAAAAGTTTCAATTGCCAAGCGCGAATATGGATCTTTTTGTAAATAAGCATCCACCAAAGTGTCTGAAATTTGATCGCAAATTTTATCGGGATGACCTTCTGAAACTGATTCAGAAGTGAATAAATAGTTTTTCGGCATATATTTATAGAGACTGATTCTTAGGCACTATCTCTCTCTTGTCACCTAGCAGTTTTTGCGGGGTGACAATCGAGGTTGGCAAAACCCCAATTTAAGAGTGAAGTAATAATAAAGGCGGGGGCTCCCTAGATATGAAAATACAGCTCGCATTAATTTAAAAATGCGGGCTGGCAACTTAATTCTGACTTAAACTAAAATCAATTCTTCTTTCCACTTCCGATTTTCCTAGAATTTCTACCACATCAAAAATTCCGCCAGCAGATGCGGCCGAGTAAGTTAAGATGATGCGCAGAACTGGTCCGAAATCTTTAATTTTTAAGCCCTTTTGAGTAGCAAAATTATTAAAAGCATTTTTGATTCCGTCGTGATTCCATTCGTTCAAATTGCTAAAAAGAATTTTTAAATCTGAGATTAGAGATTTTTTTTCGCTGATTATTGCTTTGGAAGCTTCATCAAAATCTGCCGAGAATCCGTCAAAATAAACTGCTAAATTTTTTGCTAATTCATCCAAAACATCGGCTCTTTCTTTAACAAATTTAATCGCTTTTAAAATGCGATTTTTTTCATTTTCAGATATATTTTTTGGGGATTTTTCAAAGAAATTTTCTAGCAAAATAAATAATTCATCTTCGTTTTTTTCTTTGATGTAATGTTTATTCACCGATTTCAATTTAGCAAAATCAAAGCGCGCTGGCGATTTTCCAACTTTTTCCAAGTTAAACCATTCAATTGCTTGAGCATCAGAAATCAGCTCAGAATCTCCATGAGACCAACCTAAACGAAGTAAATAATTACGCATCGCTTCAGGCAAATAGCCCATTTCTTTATATTCAATAACAGAAGTTGCACCATGTCTTTTCGACATCTTCGCGCCGTCAGGGCCGTGAATTAGAGGAATGTGGGAGAATTCAGGAACTTTCCAGTCAAGAGCCTGATAAATAATTTTTTGTCTAAAAGCATTGGTCAAATGATCGTCGCCGCGAATTACATGAGTGATATTCATATCGTGATCATCAACCACCACAGCAAGCATATAAGTTGGGGTTCCATCTCCTCTCAGCATTACCAAATCATCCATCTCAGAATTTTTTACACGAATTTCGCCTTGCACCAAATCTTTTATAACCACCTCGCCTTCAAGTGTCGCTTTGATTCTGATTACGGGTTTTACTGTAGAAGTTTGTGATTGAAATTTATCACGCCATGAACTTTTGAAACGAAAAATTTCGCCTTTTTTTTCTGCGGCACTTCTCATTTCTTCTAGCTCTTCAACTGAAGTGTAACATAAATAAGCTTGGTTTTTTTCTAAAAGAGATTCAGCTACCTGCTTGTGTCTTGCCACATTTTGTGACTGCAAAATAAAATTATCATCATGTTTTAAACCAAGCCAATCAAGGCCTTGCAAAATTGCTTCAATTGCCGCTTCGGTTGATCTTTCTTTATCAGTATCTTCAATTCGCAGCAAAAATTTGCCGCCTTTATTTTTGGCAAATAGATAATTAAATAAAGCGGTGCGCGCTCCGCCAATGTGTAAATAGCCAGTTGGTGATGGAGCAAAGCGAGTGATAACAGTCATTTGGTTTTGGGAATAATCTTATTTTAGATCCTGAAAAAGTTCAGGATGACAGTTTGGGGAATTGTACAATTTATATTAATCGCAGTCTGTCTTCTTGACAATAAGGAAGCTGACAACAAAGATTATTACAATTAAACTCGTCACTAAAATCAATCAACAATCTTCAATTCATCAATATAGATGTTATCTTCTCCAGCTAGTACCGATATTGCCTCAAGGTTAATAGAAAAAAAGGTTATCTCTGAAGACCAATTAGCGATTGCCGTTAAAGAGCAGGAACGCTTACACGGAACCAAAACCGTTGGTGCAATTTTGGTTGAGATGGGTTTCGTTTCTGAAGGCGCTCTTGGTGAAATTTTAAACGAATCTTCCAGCATCAAAAAATTCGACATTAAATCGTCAATCATTGATGCTAGATTGGTGAAAAAAATTCCTAAGGAATTTGCAGTTCACAATAAATTGATTGCGGTTTCTCACGGCAAAAATTCAGTGACAATTGGCATGATCGATATTTTCGACATCGTTGCCATTGACCAAGTTAGAAGGTGTTTCCCACCAAATTTCAAAATCGTTCCGGTCTATATTCCTGAAGCTGATATTTTACATGCCATAGATCAATATTATGACTATGAAATGTCGATTGAAGGTATTTTAAAAGAGATCGAAAACAGCACCAACAGCAAGAATATCAATGATGAAGCTCATCTTCGCGGCGACTATAAAAGTCCGATGGTTCGCTTGGTGGATGCAATTTTAACTGACGCGCTTCACCGCGGCGCTTCGGATTTACACTTTGAACCAGAAAATCTTTTCCTGAGAATTCGCTATCGTATTGACGGAAAAATGGTACAAATTCGCTCAATCCACAAAGAGTATTGGTCTGCAATTGCCGTGCGTTTGAAGATTTTGTCAGGCATGAACATTGCTGAAAGCCGAAAACCACAAGACGGTCACATTCACTCAGAAATTCTTGGTCGTAAAATCGACTTTCGTGTATCAACTCAGCCAACCATCAATGGTGAAAATATCGTAATGCGTGTTTTGGATGAGAAGCAGTCGATTCTCTCTTTAGATACTCTAGGATTCAGCGACTATAGCGTAAATCTTCTCAAAAAATTAGTTCAAAGGCCTGAAGGTGTAATCATTCTTACTGGTCCTACGGGTTCTGGTAAAACCACAACTCTTTACACAGTTTTAAGTTTCATCAACTCGATTGATAAAAACATTATGACTTTAGAAGATCCTGTAGAATATCGCATTCCATTGATCAGACAGTCTAACATTAAAGCCGATAGCGGTATGGATTTCGCGTCGGGTATTAAAGCAATTCTACGACAAGATCCCGATGTGATTTTGGTAGGGGAAATTCGTGATAAAGATACTGCGATTACTGCAATTCAAGCAGCGATGACGGGTCACCAAGTTTATAGCAGTTTGCACGCCAATGACGCACTCGCATCTATTCCGCGTTTAATGAATATGGGTGTTCCAAATTATTTAATGGCCGGCGCTTTAATTGGAGTTGTGGCTCAAAGACTTGCTAGAAAACTTTGTGTACATTGTAAAAAAGAACATCCAGTTGATGCGCTTGATGCAAGACTTCTTGGTCCAGAACATCACAATGTTAAAACTATTTTCAAAGCTGTAGGGTGCGTAAAATGCAACAATTCTGGCTATAAAGGGCGAGTGGTTGTGAATGAAATTTTGGCTTTTGATCGCGAACTTGATGAAATGATTATTGCTGGTGCAAGTCGCAAAGATTTATTTAAATATGCCACCAGCCACGGCTTTATGCCAATGGTTGAAGATGGTTTGCAAAAAGTTATTGCTGGTATCATCGATCTTAAAGAATTGATGCGTGCCGTCGATTTAACAGACAGAATGAATTAATTTTATAATTTAAAAAAATGTCTTCTCCAGCTCAAAAACCATTAAAACCAAATGAATCTATTGAGAATATAATGCTCAATTCTTTGGCCAACACTTCGGGAATTTCTTACACCTCAAATGATAAGAATATCAAAATCACCGCTTGGCCAGAATTTGTTGATAGCCAAAATAGCACCATCGGCAATGTATTTGTTTGGATCTATCACATCAGAATCGACAATAACACCAATGAAACTATCAAATTAATCAATCGTTATTGGAAAATTATTGATGAAAAGGGCGCTGTACAAGAAGTAGAAGGCGAAGGTGTGATTGGTGAACAGCCAAAAATTATTCCAAAAGGAAGTTTTCAATATAGCAGCGGCGTACATTTGCGCCACCCTTCAGGAATTATGGGCGGGCGTTATCAAATGCAAAAAGATAATAGCGAAACATTTTATGTAGAAATTCCAACTTTCTCTTTAGATGTGCCAAGCTTGAAGGAAATAGTAAATTAGAAACTCTTATGAGAATTCTTGCTTTTGACACTACTAATTCAACCTTGTCGGTTGCTATTCTTGAAGATCAAAAAATTCTCGCCAAAAGCACCATTTTCGAAAATGGTAAGCAGTCTGAAATGTTAATTCCCGAAATTGAAAAAATTTTAACTGAAGCCAAAATCTGGTATCAAGATTTAGATTATTTGGCCGCAACCCAAGGCCCTGGAAGTTTCACGGGCGTTAGAATTGGCCTCTCATCAGCTCGTACTTTAAAACTCGCAACCAATCTTCCACTTATTTTATTAGATTCCCTTGAAGTTTTGGCTTTTAAATATCGCCACAAATTTGGCCAAAATTCTGGTAAAATTTTTGCAGCAATTGATGCCCGAATGGATGAATTTTTTATTGGAAATTTTTTAAGCAATGCTGGAGAAATCTCAAAAATATCTGAATCACAGCTGGTAAGTTTTTCTGATGTAATAAATTTTTTACCTAAAGAAAAATTCTTCTTATGCGGAAGTGGTAAAAAAATTCTTGCTGAAATTCTAGAAAATAAGAATTTTGAATTTGAATATAATGAAGAAGAAGATGTGATTGAAGCTGATTTGGTTGGGCTTTTAGCTAAAATAAAAATATCTGGGGAAATTTTAGAAAATAATTCAGAAGCTCTTTATTTAAGAGAACCTAGAATTAGCAAAAGAAAAGAAGAAAATAATGGAGGCCGGGGTCGGAATCGAACCGACGCATAGGAGCTTTGCAGGCTCCTGCATTACCACTTTGCTACCCAGCCAAGGAGATAAGATTTAAGAGATTAAATCTTTCAGAAAATTGTGTTTGAGATATGTATTTCGCATAAGTTTCTATAATCTAAGAATAGAAAAAAATATTACAAGTTTTTGTCCTTCTTTTTCTAAGAAGCTTGACGAAAGATTAAAAAATTAACTTACAGAAATTTCAAATGTCAGATAAAAATCTTTATTCTCAGCATTTCAAAAACTCTCCGACAGCAAAAGATCTTAAAAGCCACCTTAAGAGTTGTGAGCTTGCGGCTATAAAGTTACGCCAAGAAATTAAAGATAAAAAAGTTGCACCAATCGATATTATTTTTGGCAAAAATGATCTGAAATATTTTTCAGATTTAGCTAAAAAAATCTCAAAATATAAAAAAATTATTGTGCTAGGAGTTGGCGGATCAAGCCTTGGTGGCAAAACTTTAGCTGCACTTAAAGATCAAAATAAAGTTGAATTCTTAGAATCAATCGACCCAACTACAATTAAAAATTGCCTAGATAAAGTTGATTTCAAAAACACTTTTTTCTTAGTTGTAAGTAAGTCTGGCGAGACCATCGAAACTATCTGTCAAACTTTAGTCATTTTAGATAAAATTAAAAAATTAAAGATTAAAAATTTCGCTAAACAATTTTTATTCATCACCGAATCAGACACAAATTCTATCGCCAAAATTGCTAAAGAGATTGGCGCCGAAATTGCCAATCATCCAAATAATATTGGTGGGCGCTATTCTTGCTTTTCTATTGTCGGACTTTTGCCAGCTTTGCTTTGCGGCATCAATATTACCAAAATTAGAAATGGTGCTAAAAAAATAGTCTCTGATTTTTTGAATAATGATGAAATTTTAAATTCTTGCGCCACTCAACTTTATCTTTATGAGCGAGGCTTCACCAACAGCGTGATTATGCCTTACATCGATAATTTAAAAAACTTCACCGATTGGTATCGCCAACTTTGGGCAGAATCTTTAGGCAAATTTGGTTTCGGCTCAACTCCAATAAATTCGATGGGAACAGTTGATCAACACAGCCAATTACAACTTTATCTTGAAGGCCCGAAAGACAAATTTTTCACATTTTTAACTCAGGAAAATCACCCGAATGATTTTTTAGTAAAAGACCTGAAGTCTTGCCCAACTTTGTTTGGTGGCAAAAAATTAAGCGACATTGTGAAAGTTGAACAAATGACCACCATCGAAGTTTTAAATAAGAAAAAACTGCCGATTAGAATTTTTGAAATTAAAAAGCTTGATGAAGAAATTCTTGGTGGATTAATGATGCAAATGTTTTTAGAGACGATTTTGATTGCTTATATTAAAAAATTTAATCCATTTGATCAGCCAGCAGTTGAACTTCGTAAGGACTTGGCCAAAAAAATTCTCAAGCAAAATATTTATGCTTAAAAAAATAAAAAATAAAAATTTACTAATTTTACTTTTCGCAGCTTCTGCAATTGCATTAATTGGCGCCTACATTTCACAATATTTTTTCGGCTATGAGCCTTGCATTTTATGTCTTGAACAACGCAAGCCATTCTTTGCTATCATTGCCACCAGCGCTTTAACTCTTACTTATTTCAAGTCTGAAAAATCTAAAAAAAACGCGCTTTATCTTTGCACAATTTTATTAGTAATTAATTTTGCACTCGCCATTTATCACAGCGGCGTTGAGAAAAAAATCTTCCGCGGCCCTGTTACTTGCTCATCTGAAACTCTCAATAAAATTGACAATATTGAAGATTTAAAAATCGCCCTAAGCGAAACCAAAGCTATTAGATGCGACGAGCCAAGCTTCCTCTTCCTAAATCTTTCAATGGCAAATTGGAACGCACTTTACTGCCTTCTTCTTGTCTCTTACATCGGCTTCATCCGCTATCAAAGACGTTCAGCTCTGCTTTAATTTTTATCTGAGGATAAAAATTAAAAGGCTGTGAGTTTTTTAATAACTCTTCAAGTTATTAAAAAACTCACAGCCTTCCGACGCAATCCTAATTAATCCAAAATTCTTCTAGTTTAACTTCAACTCAAGAAACCGTGACTCGGATTTTCGCGTTCCAGCTTGACCGCAAATTCCCATCGCCTAGCTTTGATCCAGAATATCTTTATAAAGGAGAAGTGTTCCAGCTTGACCGCAAATTCCCATCGCCTAGCTTCTTTTCTACTTGCTTAATCTGTTCATAATGTTCCAGCTTGACCGCAAATTCCCATCGCCTAGCTTACTTTTGAACAGGAAGAAAACGAATCACTAGTTCCAGCTTGACCGCAAATTCCCATCGCCTAGCTTAAACTAAGCCATAAGCCCCCAAGAACTCATGTTCCAGCTTGACCGCAAATTCCCATCGCCTAGCTTAAGCGTCAAATTTTAATCAAATTTCAATAAGTTCCAGCTTGACCGCAAATTCCCATCGCCTAGCTTTAACCCAGCGTGATTATTTGTGCCGTCAGAGTTCCAGCTTGACCGCAAATTCCCATCGCCTAGCTTTTAAAGAAACCTTGAGTAAATGTATTGTTAGTTCCAGCTTGACCGCAAATTCCCATCGCCTAGCTTTTATGAAGACGACAGATTAACTTGGAACCCGTTCCAGCTTGACCGCAAATTCCCATCGCCTAGCTTAAGATGTGGTGCATAATGATCTCAACAAAAGTTCCAGCTTGACCGCAAATTCCCATCGCCTAGCTTATAGTTGGTTGAGTGCCAAGTGCCACCGCAGTTCCAGCTTGACCGCAAATTCCCATCGCCTAGCTTCGAATCTCTCTTAAAAAAACACGGCGTGGTGTTCCAGCTTGACCGCAAATTCCCATCGCCTAGCTTAGTTCATTGCGTGATAAGAAACTTCGAGTAGTTCCAGCTTGACCGCAAATTCCCATCGCCTAGCTTAAAGCAGGCGCACACCATGCACAATTCGTTGTTCCAGCTTGACCGCAAATTCCCATCGCCTAGCTTAGGAGCTCTGCGAGCCTTTTAAAACAAGGCTCGCAGCAAGTGTTTGATTTAGAAAAAATGACAAAAATCGGTCTAAAAAAGTTCATATTGTTCTGGATTTTTTGGATTTGATTTTTGTCTTCTACCATTAAAGGTAATAATATTTTCATATTGCTTATCTGTAAAAATGAGAATGTGAACCTTGCCACTCTCGGGCACAATCTTTTCAATTTTTTTGACATATTTTTCTGACGCTTCTTTGCTGGCACAAAATCTTTGATAGACAGAAAATTGCGCCATCTGAAATCCCATATCAAGCAAGGCATTACGAAACTCGGTCGCAGCTTTGCGCTCTTTTTTTATCATCACTGGTAAGTCAAATAAAACTTGAATCCACAAAATTCTATAAGCTGAAAGTTGAGTCATTTAAATTTCTGATTTTAAGAAATCATTAATTCACTATACCAAACTAAAAATCTATTGATCGCAGTAGCAAAGTATTTTTGAGGGAAAATTAAAACTTAAAAAAACTTGCTGTATCAATATACCGCTGGTTTTTTTAAGTTTTAATTTTTACCAAAAAGATGAAGCTAATGCGATCAATAGAT
>CAMCME010000004.1 GCA_945875925.1 Rickettsia typhi
TTAAAAAAAATAAATATATTCCAAAGCCACAAAAAAAGGCGCATAATCTTACTACTAATAATGAATAAAAATTACGATTTAATTTGGCAGGCGCTAAATGGCGTAACCTGCGGATCTCTTAAAATAAAGCTTCCAGAAGGTTTAGAAAAAAACTTTGTTGGAACTAATGCTGGTCCAAATGCTGAAATGGAAATAAAAGATTTTAATTTTATCGATTCCGTTATCGCTGGAGGTGATGTGGCACTGGGCGAGGGCTATATGCAAGGTTTATGGAAAAGTGAAGATTTAGAAAAGTTGCTTACTTTTTTTACTCTAAATGCTCACGCTTTAGAAGATTTTTTTCACGCCAGAAGATTTCAGGCTTTTCTGCTTTTTATCAAAAGTTTTTTGACCAAAAATACCAAAAGAGGCAGCAAAAAAAATATCGAAGCACATTATGATTTAGGAAATGATTTTTATCAGCTGTGGCTTGATGAAAGCATGACTTATTCAAGCGCATTATTTGACGATGACTCTTTTGATTTAAAGGCGGCGCAGCATAGAAAATATCAAAATATTTTACAAAAATTAAATGCTGGATCAGTGCTTGAAATTGGTTGTGGCTGGGGTGGATTTGCGGAGGAAGCTGCGCAAAAAAATCATCAAGTAACTTGCCTGACAATTTCTCAAAAACAAAAAATTTATGCTCAAAACCGCCTACAGAAAATTGGCGCCCAAGATTTAGTAAAAATTAAACTTCAGGATTATCGCGAAGAAAACGCAATTTATGACAATGTGGTTTCAATTGAGATGTTTGAAGCTGTTGGGCAAGAATATTGGGATCAATATTTTAAAGTTTTGAAGAACTGTTTGAAAGACAATGGCAAAGCAGTTTTGCAAATTATAACCATTGATGAGCAGGTTTTTAAAGATTATGTCAATCGCGTTGACTTCATTCAAAAACATATTTTTCCAGGTGGAGTTTTGCCTTCAAAAACCATCATTCGCGGCCTTGCAGAAAAGCATGGCTTTAAATTAAAAAGCGAATTGGCTTTTGGCGAAGATTATGCCAAGACCCTTCTTTTGTGGCTTGAAACATTTGATCAAAAATATGCAGAAATAGCCAAGCTTGGTTTCTCAGAAGAATTTATTCGCAAATGGCGTTTTTATTTGTCCTACTGCGCCGCAGGTTTTAGGGCAAAAAGAACTGATGTTGTGCAATTTGAATTTGAGAAAATATAGATGAAAAAACTATTACTAAAAACGCTGATTTTTTTATTTTTAAGCAGCAACATTTTTGCTGTGTATCCCATATATTTGATTGGAGAAATTAGTAAAAATTAAAAAAGAAAAAGGGTGAAAAGTAAGCTGAATGATATAAAGTTTTTCCACCAAAAATTTAACCTTTCTTACCTTTTGGTAAGTAAAAAATGTAATGAATGATGATGAAAAATAATCATAATTTTAAGTTTATCGATCTATTTGCAGGCGTAGGAGGAATAAGGCTGGGCTTTGAAGATATTGGAGAGTGTGTTTTTTCTTCTGAGTGGGATAAACATGCGCAAATTACTTACGAGGCTAATTTTGGAGATGCGCCAAATGGAGATATTACTTTAATAGATGAAAAAGATATTCCTAGCTTTGATATATTGCTTGGTGGATTTCCATGTCAGCCGTTTTCTAACGCTGGTCTCAAAATGGGGTTTGAAGATACAAGGGGGACTCTATTTTTTCATATTGCAAGAATCATAAATCATCACAAGCCAAGGATAGTTTTTTTAGAGAATGTAAAGGGGCTAAAGAGTCATAACAAAGGCAATACTTATAGAACTATTCAGAACACTTTAGAGGACATGGGGTACAATGTTTACTCGCAAGTTCTTAATGCTAGAGATTTTGGAGTTCCTCAGAATAGAGAGAGGATTTATATAATAGGGTTTTTGGATAATGTGGATTTTTCTTTTCCAAAGCCATTATTTAAGAGTGTTAAGGTAGGTGACATATTGGAAAATAATGTATCCGAGAAGTACACAATATCAGATAGGCTATGGGCTGGTCATCAAAGAAGAAAGAAAGAACATATCGAAAAAGGCAATGGTTTCGGCTACTCTATTTTTAATGAGGATTCATTGTACACTAGCACCATTTCAGCCAGATATTACAAAGATGGTTCAGAAATTTTGATTAAACAAGAAGGTAAAAATCCAAGAAAATTAACACCTAGAGAGGCGGCAAGATTGCAAGGTTTTCCAGATGATTTTAAGATTGTGGTTAGTGATACTCAAGCCTATAAGCAGTTTGGAAACAGCGTTTGCGTCCCAGTGATAAGAGCATTGTCTAATCAAATCAAATTATCACTAGAGAAGCCGCGAAATAAATATAAACTAAGAGAATTAGACTTATTCAATTATACTTATGAAGATAGAAAAATTGCAGCTTTCTAAGTAAAAGAAAGATATTAATTTTCAATTTTATGTTTTACTGAAATTTATTACGAAGCTTCAGGCTAGCGATGCTCAAGAGATGCTAATGACTGAGAATATTGCTTTGCTAAAAAGCAATCCAGCTTCTCTTATAGAAAGTTTAAAAAAAATATTTATCAAATCCCAAGAGAAGTCTGAGTATATTAAAGAAATATGCGAAAGACTCTCTAGCTCTGATGATATAGAGCTTTTTGATTTTAGTTTAAAACTGCATCAGATTAAGGGTTTATTGTTATATGAGGCTAAAATGTCTGATGTTATAAACACTAATAAGTTGTCAGATTTAGATCCATTATCTCTTGAGTATGATAGAATATCTGTATTAAAGCCTTATGGAACAAGAGTTAGCGGCGCATTACTAACATTATTATTTTTTGAGAAACTTGATAATAATGAGACAAATTTTATGTCAAAAGATTCATGTGATTTGATTGATAGCATTTCTAAATCGGCTATACATTTTAAGAAAAAAGGGTTGGAATCAAATCAGATTTTCATGCTCATATTTAATGAGTCTATTGATCAATCAATTAAATCTGACTCGGGATCAAACTACGAGAGTAGAATACAATCTGTTCTGGACAGGGCTGGTGTAAAGAATGTCACTAAAGCTCATGATAAGAATGATAAAAGTACAGAGTATGATTTTTTCTTTGAATTAGATAATAAAACTTACGGAATAGGTGCAAAAAGAACTCTTAGAGAAAGATACAAACAATTTATTAAGACTTCATTTACGAGTAAAATAGATGTAAGTATTGAGATTACTCTTGGCTTAGATCTTAATGAGGAGAAAGCCAAAACGATTACTGGTCATGGAACATATATTTTTGTTGCTGATGAAGTTTATAAGACTAGAGATTTTTTAAGAAAAATTGACAAAGTTTATTCAGTAAAAGATTTAAACCTTAAAACTCTTAAAAAATTAGGATAATATAAATGATCACAGATGTAATGAGTGAAGACAATCAACCTCGATATTTTTTAGATCACTTTAAAATAGACAAATCCAAACTTAAAGAATTTATTCGCAAATGGCGTTTTTATTTGTCTTACTGCGCTGCGGGTTTCAGGGCTAAAAGAACTGATGTTGTGCAATTTGAATTTGAGAAAATTTAGATGAAAAAACTGTTACTAAAAACGCTGATTTTTTTATTTTTAAGCAGCAGCGTTTTTGCCGCAGAAATGCCACAAGTGGTTGCAAAAAACTTTCAAACTCCTTTTTTAATTGGTTCTTCAAGCCTTAACTTTATTGGCTTTAAGGTTTATGACATTGCACTTTGGTCGGAAGATAAAAACTTTTCTTACAACAAAAAATTCGCGGTTTTTATTCGCTATAACATGAATTTTTCTAAAGAAGATTTGGCCAAAAAATCAATTGAAGAAATTGAGAAGCTGCATGTTTTAAGTGAACAAGAACGAGAAAATTATCTGACACAACTAACAAAAATTTTCACTTCGGTTAAAAAAGGCGACGAAAAATTAGCCATATTTTCGCCAAACCAAACTGTAGAAATGTTCTATAATAACAATCTCACCGGCAAAATATCCAACCCAAAGCTGGCAAGGCTTTTCATAGATATTTGGCTAGATGAAAAAGGCTCTTATCCAAAAGTTACAAGAGAGATTTTGGGGAAGTAAGTTTGGTAGGAAAATTGAATAAAAAGAATGCAAAAATTATAACGCCAAACAAAATACCGCAGCGAATTGCTCTTAACTAAACTCTGCCAGCATGATAGATATTAAATATTCCAAAGAATATAGACAGAAACTCGGATTTAACAATCAAGATGGGGTAAAAAAGTTTTTTGGTGCAAAGGACATAATTCCGGATGTTGATTATAGCTATATTGAACTTCTTAATTCTATACCAAACTAAAAATCTATTGATCGCAGTAGCAAGGTATTTTTGAGGGAAAATTAAAACTTAAAAAAACTTGCTGTATCAATATACTGCTGGTTTTTTTAAGTTTTAATTTTTACCAAAAAGATGAAGCTAATGCGATCAATAGATTTTTAGTTTGGTATAGGTTATCAGAGATAGTGAGAAAGATGAATGATGTGGTTAACGAAAACATTAAGCTGCAAGATTTAGAGTCTTTTATTGAGAAAAATATATTACAAATTTCTGCAAAACTAAAAGAAAATAACATAATAAATAAGCTTAATAATCAGGGTAGAAGACCAGAAGAGGTGTATTTTTCGTGGATGAGAGGATTTGTTATTTCAGCTTATTTTCTAAATCCAATAAGCGTTATATTTGGAGTTGATGAGAAAAGCGTAAGTCTGGTGGGTGATGATGATTTTAGTGAAATTGAGACATTTAAAAGAACCCCAAAAGCTGATTTGGAAGTTACTTTAGGAAATAATCAGAAAGTTAGAATAGAAGTTCAATCAGGGTTTCAAGGCATCAATGATATAAAGCAACACAAAGTGCTGGAAGCCAAAAAAATTAATAGAGAGTTAGGATTTTTATCTGTTGTTATTCACTTCGATTTATTTAATGGCCAAGTTGCTTTTGTTCAAACAGACAACATAAATGATGAAGATGTAAATTGGATCACAAGGCAACAGATGGAAGGTCAGACCGTTTTTAATATAGACCAAAATTACTTTATTTGGAAATTAACCGACTCTGTTCCAGAGATTACAGATTTCTTAAATTATTAGCTTATGAGCAATAAAAAAATCAAAGTAGTGGACCTATTCTGTGGAGTTGGTGGCTTAAGTTATGGCTTTGCAAAAGATGAGAAATTTCAAATTATAGCAGCCAATGAAATTTTGCCTAATATGGCTAAAGCTTATGAGTTAAATCACCCAGGCGTTAAGGTATATTGCAAAGATATAAAAGATTTTGGAATTTGCGATTTAATAAAAGATTTTAATTTAAAAGAAGGAGAAGTGGACTTGGTTGTTGGAGGTCCGCCATGTCAGGCATATTCAACTGTTGGAAAAAGGCTGATTGATGATCCTAGAGGAAAGTTATTTCAAGAATATTACAGGGTATTGAAAGAAATTAATCCTAAAATTTTTGTTTTTGAAAATGTTAAGGGACTTCTTTCAATGCAGAAGGGAGAATTATTCAATACCATAATTTCTTTGTTTAAATCACTTAACTACAGCATTTCATTTAAAGTTCTTAACTCTGCTGATTATGGAGTTCCGCAGATTAGAGAAAGAGTTTTTATAGTTGGAACTAGATTAAATAATGCCTTTTCTTATCCAAATTCAACTCATGCAAGCAAAGAAAAAAACATAAAGGAAATCTTAGAACCTTACTTAAATATTTCAGATGCGATAGGAGACTTGCCATTTATAAAGTCTGGAGAAGAAAGTTTTGTTTATCAGACCTCGCCGCAAAATCCATTCCAAGAAATGATGCGGAAAGATGCGCCAAGAAAATTGATGGATCACAATGCTCCAAAGAATAACGAGAAGTTAGTTAAAATAATGGAGCAATTACCAGATGGTGGAACGCCCCTAGATTTGCCAGAAAATTTAAGACCAAAAAGTGGCTTTGCTAACACATATTGCAGGCTTTGGTGGAATAGACCAAGTACAACTATAACCAGAAATTTTAGCACTCCTTCATCATCCAGATGCATACATCCAAAAGCACCTAGGCCATTAACTACAAGAGAAGGTGCAAGAATTCAGTGCTTTCCAGATGACTATATTTTTTATGGTTCTAGAAGTGACAAAAATTTACAAATAGGTAATGCGGTACCGCCACTTGTGTCGATAGCGATAAAGAATGCGATATTGCAGCATATTGCAAAAGAAGAGTTAGATCAAAAAAATATCAATCAAAGATGCGTTGAAATAAAGCCTACCAAAATATTTCCAAGGTCTTCTCAGCAAGATGGAGTCAGTTTTAACATTCATGCCTAAATAAAATTTGAAATGAAAGTGAGGTCGGCATTACAAATGAAGACCTGAGGAGGTTATTGGGGTTGAGTTAACTCCGTTGGAGATTTCAATTTTTTCTCACCATCAATCAAACTATTAAGAAACTTTAGCATCATTTTATTGTAAAAATGATTTGTCCTAGCCCCCAAAATCCCCGCCACTTAAATGGAGACTTTTTATTTTCAATCAAGACTGATTTGCCAAAATATTTAAATTTTTAATATTGGCAAACCTGTTTTGATTTAAGAATTTTTTGGTGGCAATGTTGTTTAAAGGTAATTCAAAAGAGAATTAGTAAAAAAAGCTCACCACGATTTTTATCTTCCAATTACTTAGTTGATTTTTACGCACCATGAGGTGCGGCACGCTTTGCTGGGATCCCCGATATACCAAATCAAACAATATCAATAGATTTTAGATTTGGTATAAATTCAAATTTCAAAGGGTTGAAGATGAACTTCTAATTGTTATGTTGATATTTCAACTAACCCAATTGCCATCCATGATCAATAAAAAAATTATCCCCAATCTAATTTCTTCAATCATTTCAATATTAATGATTGTGCTATTCATCTTTCTGCTGCCATCAATTCTAATCGTGCTGGCCGTGCTTATTTTATTTACCATCATCGCTGCCATTATTTTCAGATTTATGATTGGTAAAAAATCAAAAATAAATTTTGTCTATGTAAAGCAAAGCAGTAGCGACGAAGGAGAAATAATAGATGAAATTCACGAAATGAAAGATGTTACCAATAGCAGCAAATCCATCAAAAATTAATTTTCCGATACGCAGCGCAAACTAATACAGCTAATTTCTGCAAAAGTACCAAGCCGCATTGGCGGGCCCCAGAAGCCAGTTCCCGAGCTTACATAAACTTGCAGATTAGAATTTGGATATTGAAAAAGGCCACGCAAAACAGGCTGTTGCAAATAAACGAAATAATTAAACGGCCAGATTTGGCCAGCGTGAGTGTGTCCTGAAAGTTGCAGATCAACATTATTTTCTGCCGCCATATGCATGGATATTGGTTGATGTGCTAATAAAATAACGGGGTTAGAAATGTCTCTGCCAGCTAAAGATTTTGGCAAATTATGGCCACCAGCAAAATGGCGACTGCTCCAATCATCAACGCCAGCAATGTTAATTGTGCTATTGTTAATTTTTAGTCTGACATGCTGATTGCGCAAAACCTTGATATTTATGCTTTGAAGATAGTCGCACCATTCGTCAACTCCTGAATAATATTCATGATTTCCTGTAACAAAAAAAACTCCATATTTAGCTTTTAAACCAGCTAGAGGAGAAACTTGAGAAGCTAATTCCAAAACCGATCCATCCACCAAATCTCCAGTAATTACTATAATATCAGCATCTAAAGCATTAACGCGATCAACCACGCGTTTCAGCCATTTGCCATCAAGAATTGGTCCAATGTGAATGTCGGTAAGTTGTGCGATTCGCAAGTTATCAAGCTCGGCTGGTAATTTTTTTAACATGACATTAACAACCTTAGTTTTGATAAAACGCAATCCGTTCCACAAAGCGTAAGATCCGCAACCTGCAGAGATAAAAAAAACAGTAAGACCAAAATTTTTCTGTAACTGTGAAGAAAGGCTTGTGGTTGAAATTAAATTAAGTGCAATCCACAAAAAATCAGCGATGAAAAATCCTGAAATTAACAACAAACCAAAACCCATCCAAGGATAAACAATAAATGAAATTGCTGTTGCAAAAAAGCGCGGCAACACATGCATTAAAGGCATCGCCGCCAAAGTAAGAATCATCAAAGAGGCAAAAAAATAGGCGAAAAAATTTTCAAAACCAGGGCTTGGTTGCAGATAATAAAGGCTGCGCTGATAAATATAAAAATGCAGCATTCCCAAAATCAGCGAGAATAAGCTTAAGAAAATTACGATTTGTTTGGGGCGTGGTTTCATGGAAAATTATTGAGATAAAACAGAATTATTTTTGTTTGAGTTTATTGATGTTCAAAGATTTATAAATGAAATGCGATGTAAAGAAGATTTCTTTTTAGTTACACTTGCGATTATCTTGTAAAGCCAACCCTGCCAAAGCCGGGTAATTTAATTGCGGGTTTTAAAAAATCGATTCCGTAGTTAAGTCCAATCAAATTAATTTCGATTCCTTCGACTAAACCAATTGTTAAACCGAACAATCCGAAGAGTGAAAATTGTAAGCCAGTTTTTGATTCAGAAAGTGCGAAAAATTTTACGCCAGAATTGTCGCACAGCCAATCTTTACCAATTGCATTATTTGGAAGCGCCACTTTTAAATCAGGAATTTGACGAATTACAAAAGAGACAAAACTGTTGCTGTTGGGCCCTGGATAAGCACGGTAAAGTTGGGGGTAAGGGTATTTTTTTACCGCCTCGTAAATTTGCGGAATTAGTTTTTCGGCTTCTTCACCTGAAGCTGAGAAAATAATTTTAGGATCAGCATCAAACCATCTCCTGTCTGGTAAATCTTTTTGTGTAACAACCACGCCATCCGCACCAAAGTAAGTTCCCCACAAAACTACGAAGTGAATTAAATAACTGTCGGCATTTTTTTCTTTCGTGGCAATCCAAGTGTGCTGACTGAATTTGCCGCGCCACGAGTAAGCTTTGGCGCTGTAAATTTGCACTTGTGCTTCAGGAGTTGCTGAAGCTTCTGCAACTAATCCAACAGAGTCGCGACTGGCTTTGTCCCAATTGTTTGATCCAGCTTTGGGATTGAAGTAAATCAGTGCAAAAGTGCAAATAATCAGAAGTGAAAAAAACATTTTAGTTTTTGAAATTTGAATTGATTTTGAGAGGAAATTTATTTTGAAATTGCGCTTCATTAAACTAGATGATTATTATAATTACGACAATGCACCACTTAAGGCAGGCTCTAAAATGAATATGAAAAACAAAATATTTAATCTAATTCACCGTAGTTCTGGAAGAAATGTCATGAATGAGAGTTGGAAATTTTTCGCCAAGATAAAAAAATAACAATGTTTAAGAACCAGAGGCTTTGAATTAGCTAACAATGTCTAGTAAAATTTTTTACATGCTCAATAAAAATTCGAAGCTTTGGAAGAACTTGCGCTTTGCTTGGATAATAAAGATAAAATTCAGCGCTGGTTGGAGCAAACTGGCTTAGAATAATTTCAAGTTTGCCTGACTTAACTTGGTCTTTGATGGCATCTTGCGTTGTGTAATAATTCCCGCTGCGTCAATTGCGGCGTTAAGTGCGGCGGTGACGAATTTAACGGGCCAAAAAGTTTAATCGCGATTACATCTTTTGCTAAAATCTCAGACAGACGAATTCCGGCATCAAAGCCTTTGGCAAAGATTTCCAATTGCCAATCTTCAAAAAACAACTCAACCGTTATTTTAGGATATTTTTTATTAAAACTTTTGATCAGTGGCGCTAGATAAGATAAATAATTCGCGGAAATTATTACTTAAAGGTTCGTGAAGAAATATAGGATTTTGTTTAATAATATTTCTGTCTATTAATTAAGTAATTAAAAATTTTTGGCGATTTATCACCTTATAGCAAATAGCAATGAGTTCGCCAATAACCCCCAACCCTCCTTTTCAAGGAGGTTTTGTGGGTGGTTATTCGCGAACTCTTACTTTAAATTACGAACTTATCTTCAAGTGATAATTACCAAAATTTTTACTTTTTAATTAACAACCAAATAACAGGAAATCATATGATCAAAGCAAAAGGAATCGCTGCTCAATCAGCAAAATCAAAGCTTGCACCATTTTCATTTGAACGCAGAGACGCTAAAGAAAATGATGTTGTAATTGATATTAAATTTTGCGGAATTTGTCATTCCGACATTCATCAAGCTAAAGATGAATGGGGTGGATCAATGTTTCCAATGGTTCCGGGACATGAAATTGCAGGTGTTGTGCGCGCTGTTGGATCAAAAGTTAATAAATATAAAGTGGGCGATCAGGTTGGTGTGGGATGCTTTGTTGATTCATGCCGCACCTGTTCAAGCTGTAAACAAGATCTTGAACAATATTGTTTGGATGGAATGACAGGAACTTACAACGCCATTGAACGAGATGGAAAAACTCCAACTCAAGGCGGATATAGTGATGTAATTGTGGTGAACGAAAATTATGTTTTAAAAATTCCAAGCTCAATTCCACTAGACAAAGCCGCGCCACTTCTATGTGCAGGCGTTACACTTTATTCGCCATTAACTCACTGGAAAGCAGGACCTGGAAAAAAAGTTGCAATTCTAGGACTTGGCGGTTTGGGCCATATGGGCGTGAAAATTGCCCGCGCACTTGGCGCTGATGTTACAGTTTTAAGCCATTCTGAAAAGAAGCGCGAAGACTCTTTAAAAATGGGTGCTCATCATTTCGTTTCAACTCATGACAAAGAAAATTTCAGCAAATATGCCAGCCATTTTGACTTAATCATCAACACAGTTTCTGCCGAAATTAACATGAATGATTATTTTGAATTGCTGAAACTTGATGGCACTTTGGTGGTAGTGGGCGTTCCTGAAAAACCACTTTCAATTCATCCATTTCCATTAATCATGAAACGCCGAAGCTATTCTGGATCAGTGATTGGCGGCATTAAAGAAACTCAAGAAATGTTAGATTTTTGCGCTAAACATAACATTACCCCAGAAATTGAAGTGATCTCACCAGATCAAGTTAACGAAGCTTATGAAAGAGTTTTGAAAAGCGATGTGCGTTATCGTTTTGTGATTGATATGGCGAAAATTTAATTGCGAAAACTGTCATCACACTTCACAAGTAAGTGTTGTCATCTCGAGGGAAGCGAGAGATCTCATGAGGTCTTTCAATAAAGTTCGAGATGACAGTTTTAAATCCAGGCAAAGGGGTCTGGTCGATTATATGACATAAAAATTTTTAATTTTTAATGTCATATTAATTAATCGATCTGACCCCTTTTCTCATTTTGCGAGCCTGAATTAGGCTCGCTGAGATTTGAATATTTTATACCAAAACATAAATTTATACTCTCATCCAACTTCGTATTTTTGGTAAAAATTTACTCGAAGAATAACTCTGTATCACTTGATAAAGCGGTATTCTTTGTCGCAATTTTTCCTCAAAAATACTTTGTTGGCTGGGAGTATAAATTTATGTTTTGGTGTAGAAAAGATTTTCCAATCCTACAAGTTCTTCTCAATTGCCTGAATAACTTCTTTTGACTGCGGTTCGGTGGCTGAAGAAAACCAAGTGATGAAATCGCCGTTTTTATCAATCAGATATTTGTGAAAATTCCATTTTGGGGAAGCAAAAAAACCAGCTTGATTATTGGCCCAGACATAAAATGGGTGGGCATCTTCACCTTTTACTTTGGCAATTTCAGTTAGTGGAAAAGTTACATGAAATTCTTTTTGGGTGAAATCTTTTACCTTTTGCAATTCGCCAAATTCTTGGTTGCCAAAATCGTTTGAAGGCACGCCAATTATGATTAAACCCCTAGATTTATATTTTTCGTAGAGAGACTGTAAACCAGTATATTGAGGCGTGAAGCCACATTTTGAAGCAGTGTTTACTACCAGAATCAACTTGCCGCGATATTGCGACAAATCGATTTCTTTGCCGTCAATTCCGTTGAAAGAAAATTGGTAAGCATTCTTAGAGCTAACTTTAGCAAAGCTTTCTTGGCTTGAGCAAAAAAACAAAAACAGGCTCAAAAATATTTTATAAATTTTCATAATTTTAAAATTTCTAGTTAGTTCAAAATCTGGAAAGAGTTTAATTTCGATGCTCTCTTGCTGCATACAAAAAATTCAGAGATACCTTATGAGCCAATAAAAAAACAAAATTCAATAGGAAATTTGGGGAAATCTGGGGACGGTATAATATTAATCATCAACAAATTTTGAGATAATCAATTTTATACTGTCCCCAGATTTACGAATCTAAAACGGAATTTAAAAAACTAGGAATATCATTAAAACACTTAATTCTAGACTTTGGAGAGAATTACACATGATGAGTATGAAAAAAAGTAACCGAGCTAAAGGAAATACAAAGACAATTTAATGCTGAATTAAAGAGTGACTCTCCATCCTGTATATGTTTCGAACTGAGAGGTATGAGGAGGTGATGAATTTTGGAACTATTACTCAGAGATTTAAGTTTTAACAAAAATTTAATAGTATTTTATTCGCAGTTTGTTAGCATTAACTCTACCAACAAATTTAAGAACGAATCTAATGACATTCGCACCAAAATTTCAGATTACAGCGGCCATCTCAAAAAGTCTGATGACCGTTGAGGCAAACAAGGAGGTGGTAAATAGCCTTCCAATTACGCCTAAGATTTTAGCGTCACTTCGGGAAAGTGCGAAGTTGATTACTACGCATTATTCAACGATGATTGAAGGCAATAAGTTGAATGAAAAAGAAATTATTAAGGTCGTCAAAAGCAAGTCCGTTGGCAAAATCAAACGAAATATAAACCCTAGGCAGCGAGATGAAAAAGAAGTTTTGGGATATTATGCAGCCCTTGAACATGTTCATCAAATCGCCGATAAAAACCCACTTCTGAATGAAAAAATAATCCAAACCATTCACGCAATTGTGATGAGTTCTGGAAATCCAAAAGCCAAGCCAACTAAATATCGTGATGGTCAGAATGTTATTCGCGACAGCTCGAGTGGCGCAATATTTTACATGCCGCCAGAAGCGAAAGATGTAGCAGCTTTGATGTTGCAAATGACCAATTGGATCAACAAAGAATTGGCAAAAAAAGATTTACCCCTTCCAATCATTGCCGCAATCGCTCACTACCAATTCGCCACCATTCACCCTTACTACGACGGCAACGGCAGAACCGCTCGACTTCTCACAACTCTTATCCTCCACCTCAGCGGCTACGGCTTAAAAGGCATTTACTGCTTGGAAGAATATTACGCCAAAGATTTAGGTTCTTACTACCAAGCCTTAAGCATTGGCAATCATCACAATTACTACATGGGAAGAGCTAAAAGCGACATCACCAGCTTCATTGAATATTTTTGCACCGGCATGGCGAAGGCTTTTGAAAGCGTTAGAAAAAACATTGTTGCCAGCTTACAAAATAAAGGTGATGAAAGTGACAAATCAGATCTGCTTTATCATCTGGACGAAAGGCAAAAACGCGCTTTGGATTTATTCCTAAAACAAAAAATCATTACCACCAAAGACGTGGCATTGCTTTTTGGACTAAGTATCAGAGCTGCTAACAACATCTGTAACAAATGGCTTGAGGCGGGTTTTGTTGAAGCAAGCTCAGAAGCGAAAAAAAATCGTGGTTACTTTTTAGGGAAGAAGTGGCGTAAGTTGGTTGAGTGATTTTATGGCAAAAGAACCTCGATCTCTTGTAAGAATATTTTTTATAAACAGCAGAACATTAAAATATAAGTTATGAATCAATCCGCCCACAACAAATCAATATCCTTAATTTGGTCAATAGCAGACGATTGTTTGCGCGATGTATATGTAAGAGGCAAATATCGTGATGTAATTTTACCAATGGTGGTTTTGCGCAGACTTGATGCTTTGCTTGAACCAACCAAGAAAGCGGTATTAGAGGAATTAGTTTTTCAAAAGGAAGAAGCGGGATTTACCGAGCTTGATGAAAATGGCCTAAGACAAGCCAGCGGTTATGTATTTTATAATACCAGCCAGTGGACTTTACAGCGCCTGCATGATACAGCCACCAATAACCAACAAATCCTTCAGGCTAATTTTGAAGATTACTTAAACGGTTTTAGCAAAAACGTAAAAGAGATTATTGAGAAATTTAAACTCAAAAGCCAAGTAAGGCATATGGCGTCAAAAGATGTATTATTGAATGTCTTGGAAAAATTCACCTCACCTTACATCAACCTTACGCCTTTTGAAAAAAATGATCCTGATGGAAGAAAACTTCCACCTTTGACCAATCTAGGAATGGGTTATATATTTGAAGAATTGATCCGCAAATTCAACGAAGACAATAACGAAGAAGCCGGAGAACATTTTACGCCTCGCGAAGTTATCGACTTAATGACGCACATTATTTTTGAACCAGTAAAAGACCAACTTCCTCCCGTGATGACAATTTACGACCCAGCTTGTGGTAGCGGCGGCATGCTTACGGAATCTCAAAATTTTATCAAAGATGAAGATGGTGAAATAAAGGCAACGGGTGACGTGTATTTATATGGCAAAGAAATAAACGACGAAACCTACGCTATTTGCAAATCAGACATGATGATCAAGGGAAACAACCCCGAAAATATTCGTGTTGGTTCCACACTTTCTACAGATGAATTTGCAGGCACCACTTTTGATTACATGCTTTCAAATCCACCTTACGGAAAATCTTGGGCAAGTGAGCAAAAATTTATCAAAGACGGAAAAGACATTATCGACCCGCGCTTTAAAATCAGACTGGAAAACTATTGGGGCGCTGAAGAAGATGCAGACGCAACGCCTCGTTCATCAGATGGGCAATTGCTTTTCTTGATGGAAATGGTGAAGAAGATGAAATCTCTCACGCAAAGCCCAATGGGCTCTCGCATTGCCTCGGTTCATAATGGCAGCAGTTTATTTACGGGTGATGCTGGCGGAGGCGAAAGCAACATTCGCAGATACATCATAGAAAACGATTGGTTGGAAGCCATCGTGCAAATGCCAAACAACTTATTTTATAATACGGGCATCACCACCTATATTTGGATTTTAAGCAACAACAAAGCCGCTAACAGAAAAGGCAAAGTGCAATTGATTGACGCCAGTTTGTTGTTTCGAAAACTCCGTAAAAATTTAGGAAATAAAAATTGTGAATTTGCGCCCGAACATATCCGCGAAATCGTGTCGGTATATGAAAAAATGCAAGTCGTTGAACGCGCTTTAAATAAAGAAACCAAAGAAGAAAAAGGAATCGCTGCTCAAATTTTTGATAACAAGGATTTTGGCTATTACAAAGTAACAATCGAGCGACCAAAAAGATTAAAATCTCAATTTACCAATGAACGCATTGCCGAACTGCGCTTTGACAAAACCTTGCGTGATCCAATGATCTGGGCTTTTGAAACCTTTGGTGAAAAAGTTTATACCGACATCGCGAAGCACGAAAAAGAAATTGTTGATTGGTGCGAAAAAAACGAGCTTAACCTAAACGCCAAACAAATCAAAACTTTGACAAACGAAGCTTTGTGGAAGAAGCAGTTGGAATTATTAAATGTTGCAATTGAGTTGATGCAAACCATCGGCAATGTTGAATCTAGCGATTTTAATTTGTTTAAAGAAAAGGTGGATGAGGCATTAAAAGCTAAAAAAGCAAAACTCTCTTCTTCAGAAAAAAACGCTATTTTGAATGCGGTTAGTTGGTACGATGCCAGCGCCAAAAAAGTATTAAAAAGCACAACCAAAATAACTGGCGATAAGTTAGAAAAATTACTAAATCATTTAGAATGCAAAGAATCTGAACTCGTCAATTACGGCTATTTTGCCACCGATAAAAAAGGCGAATACACAGAATATGAAACCGAAAGCGACTTGCGCGACAGCGAAAATGTGCCACTTAAAGAGAATATTCACGAATATTTTTTACGCGAAGTAAGACCGCATGTTAGCGAGGCTTGGATAAATTTAGACGCCACTAAAATTGGTTATGAAATCAGCTTTAACAAATATTTCTATCGTCACAAACCTTTGCGAGAAATTGAGGAAGTAAGTCGTGATATTTTAAAACTCGAAGAATTAAGCGATGGTTTGATTCGTGAAATCTTGAATCTTGTTTAGTGGAAAAATTTATGTTATTTGATTTGGAATATAAAAATTGGATTATTGAAGTAAAATCAAAGATCCGCGCAACTCAAATGAAAGCGGCAATGGCGGTAAACGCTACTGTTATTGAGTTTTATTGGGAATTAGGAAAAATGATTGCCAAAAAGCAAACGGCCTGGGGAACAAAGTTTTTAGACCAATTATCAAAAGATTTACAAACAGAATTTCCTGACATGAAAGGCTTTTCCAAAACTAATCTTAAATATTGTAAGCTTTTTTATAATAAATTTCCAATTCGTCCCCAAATTGAGGACGAATTACTAACGATAAGCCCAAAGCCTGAAGACGAAATGTTCTTTAATCTGGCGAAGCAAATTCCTTGGGGCCACATTAAGTTAATAATTGACAAAGTAAAAGATGTCGCGACAGCCCAATTTTATATTCAGCAAACCATTGAAAATGCTTGGGGTAGAGAAACCTTAGCGCTACAAATAAAATCGCAATTGAACGAGCGAAAAGGCAAGGCAATTAGTAATTTTAAAAATACGCTGTCGCAACCCATGTCGGATTTAGCCCAGCAAACATTAAAAGACCCTTATAATTTTGATTTTCTGGCAATGGATGCAAATATGAGAGAACGAGATTTAGAAAATCAGTTGGTAAAACATATCTCTAAATTTTTGTTAGAGCTGGGTAAGGGCTTCGCTATTGCCAAACCCATTGGTGTTAGCGAATTTAGCTTTACCGAAATTTTGCCCGAAGAACTTAAAAGCAGTTTGCCAACCATTGAAGAATTGGAGCAAGAATTTAAAAACCTTAGCACAAATAGCGATGAAAATTAATTTACAAAAATATTCCGAATATAAGGATTCAGGGGTGGAGTGGTTGGATAAGATTCCTAATCATTGGGATAGCGTTCGAATGAAGCATTTATTTAAGGATGTTTCTGTTAAGAAAATGGGGGATACTGAATTGTTATCTGTTACGCAAGACCAAGGTGTAGTCCCAAGATCGTGGGTAGAAAACAGAATGGTAATGCCATCTGGAGCATTGGAATCATTTAAGTTTATTAATAAGGGCGATTTTGCCATTAGCTTAAGATCATTTGAAGGTGGGCTAGAATATTGTCACCATGACGGCATCATTAGTCCTGCCTACACTGTTTTAAAGGCAAAAAGAAATTTTGAGAGTCAATTTTATAAATACCTTTTTAAAAGTTTTTCGTTCATTTCAGAATTGCAGACAAGTGTTGTAGGAATAAGGCAGGGTAAAAATATAAGTTTTGAAGAGCTTTCTTATTCATATCTACCAATTCCACCTAAAGAAGAACAAACCGCCATCGCCAACTTTCTCGATCGTAAAACGGCTTTGATTGATCAGGCGGTTGATATCAAACAAAAACAAATAGAGCTGCTGAAAGAGCGCAGACAAATACTCATACACAAAGCCGTAACCCGAGGCCTAAACCCCAACACAAAACTAAAAGACAGCGGCGTAGAATGGATTGGTCAAATCCCGGAACATTGGGAGGTGAAGAAGCTCAAGTATGTTGCGAGTTTAATATCTGTAAAAATGGCAAGCAAAGGAAGCGCGTTGAGCTATATTGGAATGGAAAATATTGAATCGTGGACAGGAAGGTTTATTTCAACAGAGGCGGAAAATGAAGGATTGGCAAGCTATTTTATAGAAGGCGATATTTTATTTGGTAAGTTGAGGCCGTATTTAGCAAAAGTATATTTAGCAAAAGGAGAGGGAATTTGCTCTACAGAATTCCTTGTATATAGGGCAAAAGAATTAGTCCGTAATTGGTACCTCAATTTGTTAATGCAATCATTTGAGTTTATAAAGTTAATCGATTCCTCTACTTATGGATCAAAAATGCCAAGAGCAAATTCAGACTTTATCGGAAATCAATTAATACCAATTCCTCCTAAGCAAGAACAAGTTGGAATTCTAGAATACATCGAAACCGCCACCGCCAAAATCGCCGCCGCAATCTCCCTCAAAGAGCAAGAAATCGAGAAACTAAAAGAATATAAATCCACCTTAATCAACAGCGCCGTAACGGGTAAAATAAAAATAAGTAATTATGCCAAGTAAAACAAACGAGAAGGCGCTTGAAGCCACTATTGAAAAAAGCCTTACGGGCATTTGCCTTGAAGAACTTAAGGAGCAAAATATTTCTGCGCGCGCCATAAATGAAAAAGCCGATTACCGCGCAGGCAACGGCTATTACATTGGCTTGCCCGAAGATTTTAACGCAAAGTTTGCCATAGACGAACAACGCTTTTGGAATTTTTTACAAACCACCCAAAAAGACGAACTTGCCAAATTACAAAAACAAAACGAATGGCAAAGCGACTGGAAATTAAAAATTCTAGAACGGCTTGATCGCATGATTAAAAAATATGGCATTTTGCACTTGTTTCGCAAAGGGCTAGATGTTGATGATGCACATTTTACTTTGCTATATCCTTTGCCTTTGGCCAGCAGCAGCGAAGTGGTAAAAACTAATTTTGAAAATAACCAATTTAGCTCAACACGCCAACTTTGCTATTCTCTCACCAACAGCAAAGAAGAAATAGACATGGTGCTTTTTGTTAATGGTTTGCCATTTGCCACCATGGAATTGAAGAATGCTTGGACGGGGCAAAACGCCAAAGTTCATGGCCAAAATCAATATAAATTCACCAGAGATATTACCCAGCCTTTGTTAAATTTCGGTCGTTGTCTTGTGCATTTTGCCGTAGATACCGACGAGGTTTATATGACGACACGATTAAGCGGAAAAGACACCTTCTTTTTGCCGTTTAATTTAGGTCAGAAAGAGCCATTATTTGGTAAAGGAAATCCAATTAATCCGTTTGGGCATAAAACTTCTTATTTATGGGAAGAAATATTTAGTCGAAACAGCGTTGCTAATATCATTCAACATTTTGTTCGCTTTGACGGCAAAGAAGGCGATCAATTAAACAAAAAAACTTTGTATTTTCCGCGTTATCACCAATTAGATGTGGTGCGCAAAATTATTGCCGATGCTAGTAAAAAAGGGGTTGGGCAAACTTATTTAATTCAACATTCTGCTGGTTCAGGCAAATCAAATTCTATCACTTGGGCAGCTTATCAATTAATAGAAACTTATCCTGAAAGTGATTCTGTTTCGGGGAGTAAAGGAATTTCTAATCCGCTGTTTGATTCTGTGATAGTTGTAACGGATAGAAGGTTGTTAGACAAGCAACTGCGAGAAAATATTAAAGAATTTTCGGAAGTGAAAAATATTGTTGCGCCCGCTTATTCATCAAAGGAGCTAAAAGAAAGTTTAGAGAGTGGTAAAAAAATCATCATTACCACTATTCAAAAATTCCCGTTCATCGTTGATGGTATTGCAGATTTAAGCGATAAGCGCTTTGCCGTAATTATTGATGAAGCCCATAGCAGCCAAGGCGGAACAGCGGCGGGCAGAATGAATCAGGCGATGGGAAATGCTTTGGTAGAAAGCGATGAGGAAGAACAAGACGCTCAAGATAAGATTTTGGAAGCTATGCGTTCGCAAAGAATGCGTGGTAATGCTTCTTATTTGGCATTTACCGCCACTCCTAAAAACAATACTTTAGAGCGTTTTGGCGTGAAGCAAATGGATGGGAAATTCAAGCCTTTTCATCTATATTCCATGAAGCAAGCCATAGAAGAAGGCTTTATTTTAGATGTGCTGGCAAATTATACGACTTACAAAAGTTATTACGAAATTGAAAAGTCGATACAGGAAAATCCTTTGTTTGATACTGTTAAGGCGCAAAAGAAGTTAAGAACTAGCGTAGAACAAAATACACAAACCATTGCTACCAAAGCGGAAATTATGCTCGACCACTTTATAGCAAAGTTGGTAAATACAAAAAAGTTAAAAGGAAAAGCAAAGGCAATTGTAGCTACGCAAAGCATAGAATCAGCCATCAATTATTATTCTGCACTTAAGAAGCTGCTGGAAGAAAGGGGTAATCCGTTCAAAATAGCCATAGCTTTTTCTGGGGTGAAAAAAATAAAAGGCATTGAATATACCGAAGACAGCATCAACGACTTTCCGGCAAATTTAGATAATACAAAACCATCTGATCCGGGATATATTAGCGATAAAATAGCGCGCTATTTTGATAAGGATGAATATCGAATTTTAGTGGTGGCGAACAAATATCTAACTGGCTATGACCAGCCAAAATTAACCGCAATGTATGTTGATAAAAAGCTTCAAGGCGTGATTGCTGTTCAAGCTTTATCAAGGTTGAATCGATCATCGGACAAGCTGGGTAAAAAGACGGAGGATTTGTTCGTTTTAGATTTTTACAACACAGTTGAAGATATAAAAAAATCTTTTGATCCATTTTATACGGCAACTTCATTAAGCGAAGCTACCGACATCAATGTGCTGCACGAATTGAAATCAAATCTTGATGATGTTGGTGTTTATGAATTAAGCGAAGTAGAAGACTTCGTCGAGAAGTATTTCAAAGGAGTTAACGCTCAAGAGTTAAGCTCTCTTATTGATGTTGCGGCAGAAAGGTTTAATGCTGCTTTGGAATTGGAAGATAAAGAAAAAGCGGACTATAAAATTAAAGCAAAACACTTTGTAAAAATTTATGGTCAGATGGCTTCTATTTTGCCTTACGAGGTGGTTGCTTGGGAAAAATTATTTTGGTTTTTAAAATTTTTAATTCCCAAACTTATCATTGTAGATAATGAAAAAGATGCTTTGGACAGTTTGTTAAATTCGGTCGATCTTTCAACTTATGGATTAGAGAGAGTAAAGCTTAATGTCTCTATCGGTCTTGACTCAACAGAAACCGAGGTTGATCCGCAAAATCCAAATCCAAGAGGTGCGCATGGAGATGGTGCTGAAAAAGATGAATTAGATTTGATCATCAAAAGCTTTAATGAAAGATGGTTTCAGGTTTGGGAAGCCACGCCAGATGAGCGACGCGCCAAACTTGTGAATTTTGCCCAAAAGATGAAAGAGCATAATGACTTTAAAGAAAAATATGCAAACAACGCGGATATTCAAAATAGAGAAATCGCTTTCAGTAAAATATTCGATGAAATGATGGTTAAGCAGCGCAAAAATGATTTAGGCTTTTATCGGTTAAGTTCACAAGATGAGGGCTTTAAAATAGCGATGCAGGATACTATTAAAAGGATGTTGATGAGTGGTGCAGAAAAAGACAGAGCTTCGACTTATACTTAAATTATTATCGAGACTTATGAACCGGAAACATGAAGAAATTTATTTAGCCGACTTACTGAAAAGCGCAAAAAAAATGTAATGAAACGAACCAAGCCTCAATATTTCTCAGATCACTTCAAGATAGATAAATCAAAACTGAAAAAAGAGAAAAAGGTGTCAGGTCTAAACACTTAACACCAACCTAACAAAAAATAAGGTGTATTTAGGAAGCGCGTAAAAGGATCGAGGTTGGCTCTAGATTCGGGAGGGATTACTCGTCGGTTTTTTTTATTTTTAGTTGAACGAGTTGCAATATTTTTCTGAAGAAAAATATTGTCGAACCCCCATCGGGGGAGGCTTCTTCCCTCCCAAGGAGCCACATACAAAATAAGCCCGTTTAGCTTGCGCTAACGGGCTTTTTTTGTATGTGGCTCCTTGGGAGGGATTCGAACCCCCGACCAAGTGATTAACAGTCACTTGCTCTACCACTGAGCTACCAAGGAATATGTAGCGGCTCTTTGTTTAAAGCATGTAGATAAACTTTTGTTAGAAGTTTGTGCTAAAAATTTGGGAGATTTTTTACTTGTAAATTCTTGTAAACAAAATTTGAAAAAAATTTTGCGATAAGTTTTTTACGAAGGCGGCGCATACTATTTTTGCATCTTGGAAAAATCAACTAAGTTTTTCGATAGATTTGAAATTAGTTTTATCAATAGCGTTGCAGGCAATAAAAAAGCGGCCTTTCAAAAAAAATTGAAAGACCGCTTTTTTAAATAACTCGATTTTTCGATCGACTAATTTCTTCTGTCGCCGAAGAAGCGAAGCATCATGATGAATAAGTTGATGAAATCCATGTAAAGATTCAAAGCACCCATTACAGCCATTTTAGTAGCCATTTCAGCGTTGCCTGAAGCTTGATAATATATTTGTTTAATTTTTTGAGTGTCATAAGCAGTAAGGCCGATGAAGATAACAACTCCTAGAATTGAAAGAGCGAAATCAAGAGCTGAACTTTTTAAGAAAAGATTAACTAGGGATGCCAAGATTAATCCGATCAAACCCATGGTCATGAATGATCCCATGCTGGTTAAATCTTTTTTAGTTGTGTAACCATAAAGACTCATCGCACCGAAAACTGAAGCAGAGATGAAGAAGACTCTAGCAACACTTGCGCCTGTGTAAACAAGCAATAGAGAAGATAAAGAAAGACCCATTAAAGCTGAGAAAATCCACAAATAAGTTTTTGCTGTTTGAGCAGAAAGTGAATTTAATTTTGCGCTGAAATAAAATACGAAGCCAAGAGGAGCAAGCATTACAACCCAAGAAAGCGGAGTGCCAAAAATAAGCTGCATTACAGCTGGTGAGTTAGAAGCAAAAAGAGCAACCGCGCCTGAAATACCAAGAGCAGCAGACATGAAATTGTAAACCTTGATCATATATTTTCTAAGACCAGCATCGTAAGTGGTTCTTGATGCGGCAGAAGCAAAAGAAGATTTGCTGTTAATAAAGTTCGACATTTGGACTCCAAATTTGTTATTAATTAAGTGGCTGATTTAAACTGTCTGATTAAATTTTGTTAGAACCACTATGCGTTATTAGATTTAATTGGCGAGACAATTTTTTCAAGGTGAAAAATAATTTGTGAAGTTAAAAAACTTCTGTGAATCTTTAAAAAAATTATAAAAACACTTTAAGTAATTAAATGAAAAATATTATTGCTATTATTGGTTTGATGGGAGTTGGAAAGACTACTCTTGGGCTGAAACTGGCCGATAAATTGGGATATTATTTTATAGATTCTGATCAAGAAATTGAAGATCGTGAACAAAAATCTATCAATGAAATTTTTGCTAAAAATGGTGAAAAATATTTTCGTGAAGTTGAAAAAAATATCATCAAAGAAATAGTTTTGCGTGATGAAAAAATTGTGCTGTCACTTGGTGGCGGTGCTTTCATCAATGAAGAGGTGAGGAAAATTTTAAAAGAAAAATCAAATATAATTTGGCTTCACTCCACAATTGATAATATTTTATATCGCATTGGCGGCAAAACTAATCGTCCGCTTTTAAACAAGCAAACCAACAAAAGAAAGGCTTTGGAAGAGTTGGCTAGAAAACGCTATCCAATTTATAAAGAAGCAGATTTTAGCTTTGATACTGGTGAAGAAAGTCAGGAAGTTGTGATTGGTAAAATTATTAAACAAATAAGTGGGTAAGAGTGGAAAATAAGATTCGAGTTGATCTTGATCAAAGAAGTTACGATATCGTAATTGATGCGGGAAGTGTGGAATATTTGGTAGAATTTTTAGGTCAAAATAAATATAGCAAAATTTTTATCATCACCGATAACAATGTTGCAGATTTGCATTTATCAAGGCTGCAAGAGGTTTTGGCGAAAGCGCAAGTTGCTTCAAATGTAATTAAAACGCAGGCGGGTGAACAGACAAAATCTTTTGAGTTTTTAGAAAAAGTTTGTGAAGAAATTTTAGAAAAAAATGTTGATCGCAAATCTTTAATCATCGCTTTTGGCGGCGGTGTAATTGGTGATTTATCTGGTTTTATCGCGTCAATTTTGTTGCGTGGAATTGATTTTATTCAAATTCCAACAACTCTTTTGGCGGCTGTAGACAGCTCGGTTGGTGGTAAAACGGCAATTAATAGTAAATTTGGAAAAAATTTAGTCGGCACTTTTTATCAGCCGAAATTGGTGATTTGTGATTTAGATTTTTTGAAAACCTTACCGATCAGAGAATTGAAATCGGGCTACGGCGAAGTTTTAAAATATGGTTTGATTGAAGATAAAAATTTCTTTGAATTTTTAACTGAAAATTATCAGAAAATTTTTGACTATGACACAGAAGTTCTGCGAGCAATTATCGCCAAATCTTGCGAATCAAAAGCTAAAATAGTTTCTCAAGATGAAAGAGAAGGCGGCATTCGTGCTTTGTTAAATTTTGGTCACACCTTTGGTCACACTTTTGAAACTGAAACAAATTATTCCTCGGAAATTTTACATGGCGAAGCTGTGGCTTTAGGAATGTTGATGGCGGCGCAAATGTCACTGAATTTTGGAATGATTAGTGAAAAAGAAGTTTTGGCGATCAAATCTCACCTAGAAAAATGCGGTTTTGTGATTGATGCGAAAAAAATCAGAAAATCTTGGAATCAAGAAAATCTGATCAATCATCTTTTTAAAGATAAGAAAAATGAAAATAACAATCTGACTTTCATTTTGCTTGAAGGAATTGGTAAAGCGGTGATTAAAAAAGCGGTTGCTTTAGAAGATTTTAAGAAGGTTTTGGTGGAGTTTGTTTAGTTAGTTATTATATGACTGCTATTTTTTATTAGAATTTTTCTTGCAATCTTTTCTTACGATATCTAGTTTGCGCCCCTCGTTTTACGAATTTTAAGCCTGCGTGATGGAATGGTAGACATAACGGACTTAAAATCCGTGGGGCTCACGCCCTTGCCGGTTCAAGTCCGGCCGCAGGTACCATTTGATAAATGAATCCCCTCAACTTATATCCCATTCTCGAAGATGAAATTAGCGGAGAAATTAACTAAAATTTTTAGTTTGCTTCTCTTGGCCGTTTCTCTCGCTTCTTGTGGCGATGGCTGTACCAGCGCTGATGAATTTGACACGGAAACTGTTACTGTTGAATCAAAACCTACAGTTGATGGAATTATCGGTAGCTATAGCAATTCTGATGGTGGCCAAAGAGCTGAATGGCACGATACAGGCTTAGTATCAAACGGAACTCAATTTCTTATAAAAATCGATGGTGGTTGGACTCCTTGGAATGGACAAACCATGAATTCTGCCAAATTCAAACTTCTGCCAAAATGTAGCATGTGTGCCAAAAATCCTGGTGTGAATAATTGTATTTGCTATTCAGGTCAAACTTCGACGGCTGAAATTGGCTTGTCGGGAGATTCTGTTACTGCTGATTGTTCAGGTGCGGATAAAGAAGATCCTGCTAAATGTTCTTGTACTAATGCTAATGGTTTGGCAACTGATTATGGGATATATCATGTTACACTTAATTATGCAGATAAATATGAGCAAACTTTAAAACCTGATGATCAGACTGTTTGTAGATATTCACAAGGTATGGGTGCTTATATTGGTCTATTTGGTCGCGGTGGAACTACTGTTCCAACAAGAGTCTATCATTTATTTTCTGAAACTGAGACATGTGATGTGGCAAGAGATAGTAATGGAAAATGTCTTGATTCCGATGGTAATGATGTAACAAAATATTTGTTCAGAAGCGCTAATAGTGCAACTTTTGTCAGAGATGATCAAGCTGGAAATGATGGTACGGACACTAATCCTTCAGATGATACATATCACTCACCAAATGAAAAAATCAAAGTTTTGATGTATGATGGATTCTATGATGATAACTATGGTTCTTACAATTTAACTTTTTACGGCGGGATTGGTATTGCTGATGATCCGGGACTATTGGAATATCTAGTGAATGTAATTGATAATGCAGTTTCTGGAGAAGTGGGTGATGATGGCGACAGACATGGTGGTATTATTGAATTTATGTATCAAGCCTTGGTACAAGATTCTGGAGCTATTAAAATCATTCAAATTTCTCTATCTATATATGTAATGATGTATGGCTTTGCGGTTCTTTTTGGTATTGCAGAAGTTAATAAAAAAGAACTAATGAACAGAGTTTTAAAAATATCTTTAGTGATATTTTTCACCAGCAGCGACAGTTGGTATTTCTATAATAAAATTGTGGTCGGTTTCTTCAAAGATAGTATGGATTATTTGGTATCCGTATTTGTAAGTTTGGGTGACGCTGGTTGGGATTTAAAATCTTCTCAAACTCTACAAATCTCCTCAGATTTCGCTGATGCTAGCAACACAATTACATCGTCATCGCGCTTTTCTTACATTGATACTATTATCAAAAAAATGCTTTCTGAGGCCACTGCCAAAAAAGTATTTGGTCTTTTTTTCAATTCGATATTCGGATTTATTTACATTATTGTCATCTATGCACTTTTCGCTCTATTCATAATTGTAATGCTTTGGGCTGCTTCAATGTATGTGGTCAATTTGATGAAGCTGATTTTTGTCTTATCTTTAGGGCCAATTTTTATGGTTTTTGTTTTGTTTAAACAAACCGAAGACATGTTTAAAAAATGGGTATCTTATTTGGGCACCAGATCTCTCGAAATCTTGATCATGTTCTTCATTTTGTTCAATTTCGTGATGATGATTGATACCGAGATTTCCTCAATGCTTTATTATCAAGTGTGTGTTGAGAAGTGGAATTTAGGCTTTTTTTCTCTCAAAACTTTAAAAGCCAAAGTGGATAGATCATTGCTAGAATGGTGCACTTCTTTTGTAAAAGTTGGTGGTTTGATATTCATCACCAAATTGATATTAGATAAAGTTCCAGATGTTTCTAAAGCCCTGATAGCAATTACTCCAGAAGGTGGTAAAGGTAAACCTACAGCTGGTGGGTCTATGGCTTCAGGCATGAAAGCGGCTGGAGCTATGATGGGTAAGGCTGGAGCTATGGCTGGAGCTATCGCTGGTAAGGCTGCTAGTGCGGCTGGTTTTGCTGGTGGTGTTTTAGCTCAAGGAGGTACTTTAGCTTCACGAGCATTTGGAAATTCTATTGCCAATAGTTATCTTGGTAAAGCGATCGCCAACTCTTCAATTGGCCGGGCTGCAAGCAAGGCTAAGAGCATGATTCCTTTCTCAGGACCTGTAACTTCTATGCGTAATAGCGTTTATAGTGGTGAATTGAAAAAAGCTCAAGCTGCCGCTAAAGCTGCTGGCTTAACTGGTAAAGATGCTGAGCAAAAAATCAGAGCAGATTTCATGAGCTCTATGACTGATAGAATGAATCGAGGTCCTTCAATTGGAAAAGACCAGAACCAGAAACACCAACCAAATAGTTCAAAATACTTGGGCGTTAATATGACAAGTGCCTTGGCTTTCTTAGATAAAAAATTGGTTGAAGAGCCACTTAAAAACCAAGCTAAAGCTATTGCTAAAGAATTGAAAAATAAACCTCCAGGTGAAGTTCCTCTTGGCAAAGATATGAGAGATCAAATGAATGCTAAGCTTAAAGAATGGGCAGGTAAAAACCTTTCTGGTGGTGTTACTGCGGCTGAAAATCATTTGAGCAAAAATAGCATGAAAGACTTGATTAAGGCGCAATCTGAGTTGAAAACTTCAGAAGCTAGAAAAAAATTCGCAGGCGATCCAGCTTTAGAAAATAAATATTTGCAGCATATTAAAGATGCAGAAATGGCAAGAGCTAAAGATAGAGCTGAAGCAAAAAAAGGTATATTTGCACCAGTGAAACTAGGCGTTCACATGGCGCGTAACTTTGCTAATTCTTTCAGTACCGATCCAAATTATAATGCTAAAATGGCGCGCGAAAGTTTCTTGCGTAAAAAAGATAATGCTCAAAAAGCTAAAGATTTCAGATTGAAAGATTTAGGATCTGCAGTAGTTGGTTTTAGCAAAAAAGATCGTGATGATGCGAAAAAATCTAGAGAAGAGTTTGTTAAAAATGTAAAAGAAAAAGGTTTGTTTACTTCGGATACTGCAAAATCGGCTCTAGATGCTGCATCAAAAACAATTATAGGTAAAGAAAGTGGAGAATCCAGAAGAAAGGCGGCGGCATTCGCTACGGGTGATATATTAAATCCTTTGGGCAGATTGATGAATAAATCTTCAATCGATAAAATGACTAGAGAAGCTGATTCTGAAGCTTTGAGAAATAGACTGAATGATCCGAAGAGATTTGCTAAAGAAAAAGCAGAAATTGAAAGCAAATATAAAGTAGAAACTGAGCAAGAGAAAGCTGCTAGAAAAGCTAATGGAAGATTCGATGTGTGGGAAGAAGCCCAAAAAGAGAAGTCTATAAAAGAAAGACGCGAAATGGAAGAAGCTAAGAAAATAGAATTGCGAGAGGTTGATGAGAGAATGGAGTTAGCTAAGAAACAGCTTTTAGAAAATGCTAGAAAAGCTATTGCAGAAGAGTTGAGAGGTAAATCTGAAGCCGAGAAACAGGCAATGTTAGAAAAAGCTAATAAGGATTATCAAGCAGCTAAGGAAAAACAAGAAGCTAAACAAAAAGAAATTGATGATCTTAAAGATGAAGAAGCTAAGAAAAAAGCCATTGAAGATGCTGGTGGATATGATGCTTTAAGAGAAGGTTTAACCAAATTAGATGGAACAACTCTGTTAGAAGAAGAAGCCAAATTGCAACTTTTAAGAGAAGAAAACGGAGTGAAATTTGATACAAGTGCTGATTCATCATCAAATCCAGAAGAGCTAGCTAAAAGAGCCAAAGAACAACAAGAATTAGTTGCATCAGAATTGGCTAAAATTGAAGCAGAATTGGATAAAGCTAGAAGTATTGAAGATTTAGCAAATTTGAAGAAAAAGATGGAAGAAGAAGCTGAAAGGTTAAAAGAGATGGAAGCTCAAAAGGTAAAAGAATTACTAGAATTAGCTGATCCAGCCTCACCACTTCTGAAAGAAAGTCCTATTGGCTTGCTTGGTACAGCTGCTAACTTCTTGATGGATGGTGGATCAATTGGAGGATTTGGGGCTGCAAAGGTTGGACTTGGCGGACCTGATAATCAAAAAGAAGATACTCAAAAATTGGCTAAGAAAAATGCTCTTGAATCAAGCAAAAATCTTGCCGATATGAAAGTTAAAATGAGTAAGATGAAGAAAAAAATGGCTGAGTTTGAATTAAGTAGAATGGAAGACGACAGCAAGCTGAGTGAAAAAGATAAGAGATATAAATCTCAGCTAGAAAGAGATGTAAAAGAGTTTGAATCTGATGTTAGAAAAAATGAATCTAGCGTAAGTGATATTGAAGCCGCGATAAGTAGTTTAGAAGCTAGTTAGTTTTTTATTTTCTTGTTCTTGACATTAAGGGCTTCAAAAACTTAAATACGCGGCCTTTAAAAATGGTAAAAATTATGGCAGACGTAGCTCAGTTGGTAGAGCACCAGATTGTGGTTCTGGGTGTCGCGGGTTCGAGACCCGTCGTTTGCCCCATTTTTGCTCATAATTCAGTCTCAATTTCCTTTCGAAATATTTAGGTTGATTTTTAGCTATTGTTATACGCAATAGAGATCATAAATATCAATCTCAACTAGATCCTATAAGCATTATGGATATTCTTTTCTTTGCAGCCATCGCAGTCTATATTTTTGTAAAATTAAGAGAGCAGCTGGGAAAATTTGATGAAGATGAAGCAAAGCAAATCCAAGAGAAAATTATTCAAAAACAACAAATAATTTCTGCTATTCAAAATCAGATCGTTTCAGAAGTTATCGCAATTTCTGAAGAGCAAAAAAAGATCGATGATAATCTTACATTCTTACTTGACGGAACTTCCAAAGAACATTTCTTTAAAGCTATAAAAGCTTGCAATATCTCTCCTGAATTTTTCTTAAATGGTGCTAAATCTGCTTTTGAAATGGTAATCAAGGCATTTTCTGGGGGTGATTTGGAGACTTTAAAATTCTTGCTTGCTGAAAAAATTTACTTGGGTTTTGAACAATCAGTTAACGCTAGAAAAGCAGCTCAGCAAACTTTAATTAGCAACATTATTGCTATTGAAAAAGCCGAAATAATTTCAGCTTATATGTTTGCTAGTGAAGCTTCAGTGACAGTTAGATTTGTCTCAAAACAAATCAATTACATCACTGATAATGCTGGCGCGATAATTGATGGCAGAAAAGATGAAATTACCACTCTAACTGATACATGGACATTCAAAAAAGATATAACTTCAACCAACCCAAATTGGGAAATTGTTTCAACAAATTCTAATTAATTATGACTAAAGAATTTATCAAAAGTTCGGCACTTAAAGTTGGTGCAAAAGAATATAAAATTTTCTTGCTTGAAGAAGCCGCAAAAAAGGTTGGCAAAGATATTTCAAAACTTCCTTACAGTTTAAAAATTCTCTTAGAAAATTTGGTGAGAAATTTTGATGGTGATGTTGTTAATGAAGAGCATATTTCTAGCTTGATTGAATCAGTAAAAAACCCAGAAAAAAGAATTGAAATTGCTTACATTCCAGCGCGCGTTTTGATGCAAGATTTTACTGGAGTTCCTGCAGTTGTAGATTTAGCGGCGATGCGTGACGCAGTTGCAAAAATGAATAAAGATCCGAAAAAAATTAATCCTCTTGTTCCAGTTGATTTAGTAATTGATCATTCAGTGCAAGTTGATTTCGCTGGCTCTGCTTCAGCTTTCAGAAAGAATGTTGATTTAGAAATGGAGCGTAATAACGAACGCTATGAATTTTTAAAATGGGCACAAAAATCTTTTAATAATTTCCGCGTTGTGCCACCAGGAACTGGTATTTGCCACCAAGTGAATTTAGAAAATTTAGCGCAAGTGGTTTGGACCAAAGAATTTAACGGAGAGACTATAGCTTATCCTGACACTGTTGTGGGGACAGATTCTCACACTACAATGATAAATGGTTTGGCCGTTTTAGGTTGGGGTGTTGGTGGAATTGAAGCTGAAGCAGCAATGCTTGGACAACCAATCTCAATGTTAATTCCTGAAGTTATTGGTTTTAAATTAACCGGAAAATTACAAGAAGGAATTACTGCTACAGACTTGGTTTTAGCTGTAACACAGACTCTTCGTAAAAAAGGTGTGGTTGGAAAATTTGTCGAATTTTTTGGCCCAGCTCTTTCTTATCTTTCTTTGGCAGACCGCGCTACTATTGCTAATATGGCTCCTGAATATGGCGCAACTTGTGGTATTTTTCCAATTGATAGCGAAACAATTAGCTACTTGAACCTTACGGGCAGAAGCATGAAGACTATTGAATTAGTTGAAGCTTATGCAAGAGCGCAAAATATGTTCTGCGAAAATTATGATGCGACTCCAGATTTTAGTGAAGTCTTGGAGCTAGATATTTCAAGCGTTGTGCCAAGTTTAGCTGGCCCAAAAAGACCACAAGATCGTGTGACTTTGCCAGAAGTTAATGTGTCTTTTGAAAAACTTTTCTCGGAAGTTGGTGGAAATACTGATAAAAAACGCATCACAATTTCAGAATTAAATACTGATTTTGGTGATGGCGATGTTGCAATTGCGGCGATCACTTCTTGTACAAATACTTCTAATCCTTCGGTGTTGATTGCAGCTGGTCTGCTGGCTAGAAAAGCTGTGGCCAAGGGTTTGAAAGTTAAGAGTTTTGTAAAAACTTCTTTGGCCCCTGGGTCACAAGTTGTTAGTGAATATTTGTTAAAATCAGGCTTACAAACCGATTTAGACAAGCTTGGTTTTAATGTGATTGGTTATGGTTGCACAACTTGTATAGGCAACTCTGGACCGCTTCACCCAAAATTAGAAGAAGTTATTAAATCTAAAAATATTTTGGTTTCTTCAGTAATTTCAGGAAATCGTAATTTTGAAGGTCGTGTTCATCCATTGGTGAAAGCGAATTATTTAGGTTCACCTCCATTGGTTGTGGCTTACGCTTTGGCGGGCACCGTTAAAATTAATTTAGCGACTGATTCTTTAGGACATGATAATTTGGGCCATGAAGTTTTCTTAAAAGATATTTGGCCAAGCAAGGCAGAAATTGACGCGGTGATTAAAGAAAATATTACTCGCAAAGTTTTTGAGAAAAAATATTCTGATCTATTCAAGGGTGACAAGGCTTGGCAAGAAATTTCAGTTGAACAATCTGACACTTATAATTGGAATTTAAATAGTACTTACATTCGTTTGCCGAATTTCTTTGATGATCTAAATCGCGCTAATGCGGTGGAAATTAAGGGCGCAAAAGTTTTGGGATTATTTGGTGATTCAATTACTACAGATCACATTTCTCCGGCAGGAAACATTTCTAATTCATCTCCAGCTGCGTTATATTTGAAAGAAAAATCAGTTGATCAAAAAGACTTCAACTCTTATGGCGCCAGACGGGGAAATCATGAAGTGATGATGCGCGGAACTTTAGCAAATATTCGTATCAAGAATGAAATTCTGGATGGTAAAGAAGGCGGCTTCACTAAGATTTTTGAAAAAAATGGTGAAGTAGTTTCGATCTATGACGCAGCAATGTTCTATAAAGAAAAAAACACTCCATTAGTAATTTTTGCTGGTAAAGAATATGGCACGGGGTCTTCTCGTGACTGGGCTGCTAAAGGTACATTCTTACTTGGAGTGAAAGCTGTTATTGCCGAAAGTTTTGAAAGAATTCACCGTTCAAACTTAATTGGAATGGGCGTGATGCCTTTGATTTTCAAGGGTCAGCAAAATCGTAAAACTTTAAAACTTACTGGAAATGAAACTGTTGATATCTTGGGAATCAAACCTAAGATCACACCGAAACAAGATTTGCAATGTATCATCACTAGACTTGATGGCTCTAAAGAGGAAATCACATTAATTTGCGGTCTCGACACTAGTAACGAGGTTGAATATTTTAATCGCGGTGGGATCTTACAATTTGTTATGAACCAAATTTGTTAAATATTATGCAAATCAAAGTAACAGGCGCGAACATCGACATCGGTCAATCATTGACTCAATATGTTGAAGAAAATTTGGCGAAAGCTGTAACCAAATATTTTGAAAATGCGATTAATTCTGTAGTGCATTTTTCAAAAAATAATCACACATTTAAAGTTGTGATTACTGTTAATGAAGGAGTTAAAGGCGGCATTAATGTTAAGAGTGACGCTGAAGCTGGCGATGTTTATGGTTGCTTTAATGAGGCCACTGAAAAATGTGTAAAACAGCTTAGAAGATATAAAGGAAGAATTAAAAATTATCGTCACCAAGGTGGTGGATTAAAATCTGTAGAGCCAAATTATAAAGCTCTTGATGCTATGAAATATATATTACCACCAACTTCTTACAATATCTTTGAAGATATGGAAAGTGATGAGTCGGATGTTTTAGAAAATAATTCTTTGAAAGTGATTGATGAAAAAAGCACTGATATTGAAGAATTAAGTGTTGAAGAAGCGATCATGAAAATGGATTTACAAAACCTTCCAGCTCTTGTTTTTATTAATAATAAGAACAAAAGATTGAATGTGGTGTATCACAGAAAAGATGGTAATATTTCTTGGATTGATCCGAGAGTTTAACTAGATTTTGCTTGAGATCCTGAAAAAAGTTCAGGATGACGGAGTTAGAAATAAGAATAGTTAAAAATATTAAAATTTAAATCAGACCAAAGGGGGTAAAGTTAGAGATGCAAGTAGCAATAACTGGGAAAGGCAATTTAGAATTGGCTATCAGATCTTTCAGAAAAAAAACTCAGAAAGAAGGAATTATCAAAGAAGCTAGAAGAAGAAAAGCTTATGAAAAACCTTCTGAAGAGAAAAAAAGAAGAATCGAAGAGAATATTACCCGTAAAAAAAGAAGCAGAAAGGGTGAGTTCGTAAGCTAATTTTATTTATTAGTAAAGAAATGGGGGAAGTGGTTTAGGCCGCTTTCCCCATTTTTTTTGGTGTAGTTTTAATTACTCCCTTCCTTTTTAAGGAGGGGCTATACAAAATAAACTATTTATAGTCCGAACTAACAAAATATTTTTGAGATAAAAATTGTAAAAAATGAAAGTTGTATACTCATACAACTTGAGGTTTTTTGCAATTTTTAGCCAAAAAGATGAAGTTAGTTTGGATTATAAATACCAAATTTAGAAATAGTTTATTTGGTATAGGGGGTGGTTATTAACGAACTCGAATTAGATCTTTGATTGAATGAGTTTGAGATTTAATGAAAATTTTACCGTGAGAATGAAACACCCTAACCCCTGCTTAAAAAGGAGGGGCTTTAGAATGAGGTAGTTGCAAAAAACATGATTTAGATTTGATGATTAAAGAATAGTCGATTAATCTGACTTAATAAATTCCTGTCAAATAAATATTTATTTTCTTCAAATGAAACTCAGTAAAAAAGACCAATCATTTCTTTTGTTAGTTGCTGCGATTGTGGTGATTTTTTATAGTATTTACTCGCTATTTTCTTACCTATTTTTTAACGCCACTTTTCACAAATCGGATGTGAATAAAATATTTGTGCAAGATAAAGCGGTAAAGTCGCAAGAATGGTTGAATGTTTCGCGTCCATTGGTTTTGGATGATGTAAAAGATCGTATTATTTTGCTCGATTTTTGGACTTATTCTTGTGTGAATTGTGCCAATGTTTTGGCAGAAATTAAAAAATTAGAAGAGCAATTTGGCAGCAAAATTACGGTGATTGGCGTGCATTCGGGCATGTTTGAAAATGACAAGGATTTGGCGGCAATTAAGAAAGCAATTTTGAAAAATGAAATTGATTATCCAGTGATTAATGATTCGGATTTAAGAATTTGGAATGAATTTAAGATTACAGCTTGGCCAAGTTTGGTGCTGATTAATCCTCATGGAAATGTAGAAAAAATTTATATTGGCGAAGAAGAATCGCTGAATGTGAAAGCTGGAATTAAAAAATTAATTTCTAAATTTCAGTTCAATATTAATCGCGAAGAATTGCCGATCGATTTGGAGAAAAATCGCATTACGGGCAATGTTTTAAGCTTTCCAACCAAGATAGAATATAGCGCCAAGTTTGAATATAAATCTCGTCAAATTCCGGCACTTTTTATCGCTAATAGTGGTAAAAATAATATCGTTATTACTTCGCTGACGGGTGAAATAATTTTGAAAATAGGTTCAGAAAAAAAAGGTTTTGAAGACGGAACTTTTGAAAGTGCATCTTTTAATTCTCCGCGCGGCATGCTTTATTATAACGATAAATTATTTGTTGCGGATAGCGGCAATAATGCTTTGCGAGAAATAGATTTTAAGACTGGAAAAGTTACAACTTTAGTGGGTTCGGGCCAAAAAGGCAAAGTGATGAAAGAGAAAATTGTGGAAGCATCTCACGCCGAATTATCAGCGCCAACCGACATCGAATTTTTCCCAAATCATGAAAATATTGTGATTGCCAATTCGGGAACTAATCAGCTTTTAAATTACGATATTAAAAATCAGACAGTTGAAATCTTGGCGGGCAATGGTGCACAAGGAATTAAAGATGGTATTTATCCAAATAATTCTTTGGCACAAACTTCAGATTTAGCCGTTTATGGTAAACATCTATACTTCCTTGATAGCCAAAGCAGCGCGCTAAGAGTGATTGATGAAGAAAATAATGTTAAAACTTTGATTGGGTATGCCGCCAAATCTGGTTATAAAAATGGTGATAAAAGTGAGGCTTTGATGCAGCATCCATCAGGCTTGATGGTTGATGATACAGGAGCTTACATTTCAGATAGTTTTAATCATGTGATTAGAAAATATGATTTTTCTTCAAGCAAAATTAGAAATTTTATTGGTGGCAAAAAAAGAGGTGACGCCATTGGTTCGGAAAGTTCTACCGAGTTTGATGAGCCAGAAGGAATTGTGGCGGTGTTGAATGAATTTTACATTGTGGACTCAAATAATAATCGCATTTTATCGGTGAATAGAGGCAACTTAAATTCTGAGCTTTTGGATGTGATGCCACCTTTAAAATTAACCAAAGAAGGATATTTGCAATATTTGCCAAACCTACAAAGAAGAGAAACTGTGACAGTAGAGGCGGATAAAGAAATTTCTGTGACTATTGATTTAAAAAAAGGTTGGAAAATTAATGAAGCGGGGCCAAGTTTTATTAATTTAATAGAGCTTACTAAAGACACTCAAGCCGACTTGCTTGCTACTTTTGACTGGAATGTGGTGAAGGAAAAAAATCTGAAATTGCCGAAATTAAATTCTGGCAAAAATTACACTTTGCAAGGCGTGATTTATTATTGTGAAGATAAGAAAAATGCGCTTTGTTATGTGAAAAGTTATGAGCAGAAGTTTGAAGCTAACTCTGGTGAGAAAAAAGATAAGGTGATTATTAAGCTGGATAAATAAATTATAAGAAAAAAACCGTTGGTTTAGACTTCTTTCAACCGAAGGTTTTTTATTTAGAAAACCTCAAAAATCTCTCCAAAAAAAACCATAAAAACGCTTCTTTTTTAAGTTTAGTTTTTTATCATATCGTTACATTTCTAAGTCAGAAAAATCGGGCCTCAAATTAACTTCGGGGCCACTCTTTCAAACTCAAAATAAATCACAAAATGGCAGTAAAAAAAATAGAAGCTGAACTATCTGTACCTGAAGTATTGGAAAAAGAAATTAATATGAATTCTTACAACGCAGATTCGATTAAAGTTTTGCGTGGGCTTGATGCAGTTAGAAAAAGACCTGGTATGTATATTGGTGATACTGATGATGGTTCAGGTTTGCACCACATGGTTTATGAAGTTGTGGATAACGCAATTGATGAAGCTTTGGCAGGGCATTGCGACGAAGTTTTGGTGGCGATTAACCTTGATGGATCTGTTACCGTAAAAGATAACGGTCGTGGTATTCCAATTGACATTCATGAAGAAGAAGGCGTTTCGGCTGCCGAAGTTATTATGACTCAGCTTCATGCTGGCGGTAAGTTCGATCAAAATTCTTACAAAGTTTCTGGTGGTTTGCATGGCGTGGGTGTATCGGTTGTAAACGCACTTTCTGACTGGTTACACTTAAACATCTGGCGCGATGGTAAAGAATATTTCATGCGTTTTGAAAATGGTGATGCAGTTACTCCTCTTAAAGAAATTGGCGCAGCCAATGGCAAGAAAGGTACTCAAGTTACTTTTCATCCTTCAAAAGAAACTTTCACATTCACAGAATTTAATTTCTCAACATTAGAACAAAGACTGAAAGAGCTTTCATTCCTTAACTCGGGCGTGAAAATTGTTTTGAAAGATTTGCGCGGTGAAGAACCAAAAGAAGTTATTTTATTTCATGAGGGTGGCGTTGAAGCTTATGTAAAATATTTGGATAAAAGCAAAAACGCATTGCACCAAACTATCAGCTTAATTGCTTCAGATAAAACTAGCGGCATCAGCCTTGAAGTTTCTATGCAATGGAATGATAGCTATCACGAAAATCTACTTTGCTTCACAAATAACATTCGTCAAAGAGATGGTGGAACGCATCTTGCGGGAATGCGTGCGGCTCTTACCAGAACTATCAACAGTTACGCTGGCGACAATAAACTTTTCAGAAAAGAAAAAATTGTTTTAAGTGGTGAAGATGTGCGCGAAGGCTTGACTTGCGTGCTGTCAGTGAAAGTTCCAGATCCAAAATTCTCTTCACAAACTAAAGATAAATTAGTTTCTAGTGAAGTTAGAACTCATGTTGAATCTTGGGTGAATGACAAATTGGCGCAATGGTTTGAAGAGCGACCAACTGATGCTAGAATTATTGTTGGTAAAGCTGTTGAAGCTGCACAAGCTAGAGAAGCTGCAAGAAAAGCTAGAGAATTAACTAGAAGAAAATCATCTCTCGAAATTTCTAACTTACCTGGAAAATTGGCTGATTGCCAAGAAAAAGATCCGGCTTTAAGTGAAATTTTCATCGTAGAAGGAAACTCTGCGGGCGGTTCTGCGAAGAGTGGTCGTAACAGAAAATTCCAAGCTATTTTACCAATTCGTGGTAAAATTTTGAATGTGGAAAGGGCAAGATTTGACAAAATGCTTTCTTCAACTGAAGTTGGAACAATCATTACGGCTTTAGGCACGGGGATTGGAAAAGAAGATTTTGACGCATTAAAAATTCGTTATCACAAAATTATCATCATGGCCGATGCGGATGTAGATGGTTCTCACATCAGAACTTTGCTTTTGACTTTCTTCTATCGACACATGCCGCAGCTTATTGAGCGCGGATATCTATATATTGCACAACCTCCACTTTACAAAGTTAAAAAAGGTTCAAGCGAAGTTTATTTGAAAAATGAACATGCTTTGCAAAGCTACATTGTGGACAACGCTTTGAATAATGCATTGCTTAAATCAAAAGCTGGAGACAGAGCTGGAGCGGATTTTTTAGACTTCGTTGGTAAGTTGACTAAATTTGCTACTTTGATTACAGGTCTTGCAAGATTTATTCCTGCGGACATTGCTGAAAATTTAGCTTTGGCTGGTGCATTCGACAAAGACTGGATGGGAAGTGAGGCGAAAGCCAAAGTTTTGACTGCTAAAATTGAAAAGCTTTTCCACATTAATTGTGATGATGAAATTAAATGGAAAGCTTCAATAACTGCTGAAGATGACATTGAAATGATCAAAGAAACTAGAGGTGTTAAAACTTCTTATTTCGCAAGAAAAAATCATTTTGATTTACCTGAAGCAGCAGCAATTGCGCAAGTGAAAGAACAAATTTTGGCTGATTTTGAAGAACCAATTAAATTGATTAGAGGTGACGAAGAATTCACCGCTCATAAACCAACTGAATTGCTAAATATTATTTTAGAAATTGGTAAAAAAGGCGTGACAACTCAACGCTTTAAAGGTTTGGGTGAAATGAACGCTGAACAACTTTGGGAAACAACTTTAGATCCTTCTAACAGAACTTTGTTACAAGTTAAAGTTGATCAACCAGAAGAAGCTGATGAAACTTTCTCAATTTTGATGGGAAATGTGGTTGAGCCGAGACGCGATTTCATTCAAGAAAATGCGCTTAAGGTTGTTAATTTGGATGTGTAATCTGTTCTCGTAATCCTTGGGTGCGAAGCGCCCAACGATCTCAGGAGGTTTTGGCTGTAAAGTTGAACTCATGAGATCCTCGGCTCTGCGAGCCAAGGATGACGAGTATTTTGTGTGACGAAGAATGATGAATTAGATGAAAAATTTTACTCCTCACTAGATGAAAAACTTCTACTCCCTAGCTTTAAAAAATCTCAAAGAAAAAAATCTCTACCGAAGCCTTGTTAATTCTGATGTTGTTGATGAAACCACGATTCAGCGTGGCCAAAAAAAATTCCCTAAAAAATTACTCTCATTTTGTTCGAACGACTATTTCGGACTGTCACAAAATTCTGCGGTAAAAAAATCTGCGATTGATGCGATCAATAAATACGGTGTTGGAGCTGGTGCTTCAAGGTTTGTTACTGGCAATAATTCTCTGTATAAAAAATTAGAAACACAAATTGCCAAGATGAAGAAATGTGACGAGGCGATTGTTTTTGCTTCGGGCTATGTAAGTGCAATTGGTGTGATCCCAGCGCTTGTAGGAGATGGTGATTTGATTGTGGCGGATAAGTTGATTCATTCATCTTTGATTGATGGAAGTAAGCTTTCTGGCGCGAAGTTGCTGAGGTTTTTGCATAATGATGTGGCTGCTGCGAGGAAGATTTTAGAAGAAAACCGCGGTAAGTTTAATAAATGTTTAATCATTACTGAGACGGTGTTTTCGATGGATGGAGACTTGGGGGAGGTTGAGGAATTGTTGAAATTGGCTGAAGAGTTTGATGCGATTTTATTGTCGGATGACGCGCATGGTTTGTGGGATCGAGAGAAAAAACAGCTGGCCCCTCGGTTTTATAGTTTTGAATCCAATAGACATCTCCAACTTGGAACTCTCTCCAAAGCGATTGGGGCTCTTGGGGGTTATGCGGCGGGGGATAAAATTCTTATTGATTATTTACGCAACTTTGCAAAGTCTGGCATTTATTCTACAGCTCTTCCGCCATCTATTCTCGGGGCTTCTCTCACTTCATTAAAAATAATTGAGAAAAAAAACTTAGGAAAAATCGCACTAGAAAACGCAGCTTATTTTTGTGAATTGATGAATCTTCCAGCACCACAATCTGCAATTGTGCCAATTATTATTGGCGAAAATAAAAAGACTTTAGAAATTGCTAAACAAGTTTTGAATCAAGGAATTTTAATTTCGGCAATTCGTCCACCAACTGTAGAAGTTGGCAAAGCAAGGCTGCGTATTACTTTTTCAAGTCAGCATAAAAAATCACAAATCAAAAAATTGGCAGAAATACTCTGGATATATTTTGAGTAATTTTGTCAAAAAATAAGCAAAAACAGGGCTAAAATACGGTATAAAAATAATTAGCTAATAGTAAGTATCTAATTTGTGCTTTAAAAATAAAAACACAAAATGCCCTACGGAAAAATTTAAAAGCACAAGCAACTAAAAAAGTGAAATCAAAAAATTCTCAAACCAATTCAATTAAAGAAAATCTAGTCACAACTCTACGCGCCATTGTGGCAGATGAGCATGTGCAAATAGAATATGAAGATGATTTGAAGAATAATTTTTTCGCGTGGAATCAGGATTTGGTGTTTGATAAAGGCAATGTTGTTTTACCGCAAATCATTAACCGTCGGTTGAGCGGAGTCGAAACCAACGGAAGGTTCCTGCCGGAGAGTTTAGAAACTTTACAGCAAGAACTTTACGTTGGTTTCGACTCCGCTCAACCGACGGTTTTTAGCTATAGAGCCGCATCTGACCTTGCTTCTTGCTACCTTCTTCACCACGACAAAGAAACTCATCAAGAAATAAATCATGAAGCCGAAGAACAAAAATTCTTCAACGACTTCGAAAAAATCCGCGTAATTTCTCAAGTCAAAAATTCTTATTTAGGTGTGGTAAAAAATATTTTAGCCAAGATTGAAGAAGATATTTACAGCTCGTCAAACAACCTTTCTTTGATTTTGCTTAAAGAAATTTTCCCACAAAATATTTTGCCAAGAACAAAAGAAGCGGCGGAAGATTTAGAGAAAAATCTGAATAAAAAAATTCTTCAAGAAATCAAAAATCTTATCAAAAAAACTAACGACCAATCTGCATTCGCTTCAGCTGTGGATAAGATTTTGGAGATGTTGAAAAACCAAGAAAATTCTGATGAAAAAGAAGGTGAAGAAGAAAATTTTGAAGGCAAAAGTCAAAAATCAAAAAATGATTTAAGCAGTTTCGGCCAAGAAAATACTCCCGCAAAAGAAGAAGAAAATTTAAGCCCAAATGATGTGGAAGAGGGTAGTCGTGAAATTGAAAAACAGGCGGAGATTTCTGATTTAGTTGAAGATGATAAAAAAAGTGAAGTGATGGTGAAGCTAGATAAATCAGGCGAGACGGAAGATAAAATTGAATTCAAAAATGCTTATAAAATTTTTACCAGCAAATTTGATGAAGTGGTTTTTCCCCAAAAATTAATCAGCAAAAATGAGTTAGAACTTTTGCGCGATCAACTCGATTTAAAACTTTCTAAGCTTGATGCAATTTCAAAAAAAATGACTTTGAAATTGAAAAGAAAATTGCTGGCCAAAAAAAATTCTTTTTTAGAGCGCAACAGCAGCAGCGGAGTTTTGGACAGAAAAAAACTTACGCAATTTGTGCTCGATCCTTTTATGGAAGAGATTTGGACTAATAATCGCGAAAGCGAATATCAAAATACTTGTCTAACAATTTTGCTCGATAATTCTGGTTCAATGCGCGGAAATCCAATTGTGATGAGTGCAATGGCCTGCGAAATAATTGCTGAAATTTTAGAAAAATTTTCGGTTAAAACTGAAATTATTGGATTCACCACGGCTGATTGGAAAGGTGGCAAGGCCCGCAAAATGTGGGAATTGGAGGGTCGCAAGAAAAATCCTGGTCGATTAAATGAACTGCGTCACATCATTTACAAACATTTTAATCAGAATTTTAAGAAGGCCAAAGTGAATTTGGGATTGATGTTGAAAGAAGGGATTTTAAAAGAAAATATCGACGGCGAAGCCTTACTATTTGCCCGCGCCCGCTTGATGCAGCAAAGTGAGAAAAGAAAAATTTTGATGGTAATTTCTGACGGAATGCCAATTGATGATTCAACAAATTCGGCCAATGACAACGATATTTTAACTGATCATTTAATTCATGTGATTCAAAAAATCGAAAAACAATCTGAAATTGAAATTGTTGGAATCGGCATTGGACATGGCACGGAGAGGTTCTACAAAAACTCAATCTCGATTAAAAGTTTGGAAGAGCTTGGCGATGTGATGATAGAGAAGATTGTGGATTTGTTGTAGAAAAATTCTTGGCCCCGAATCAAAATCAAAAAAAACCGCTGGCTAAGCTTAGTCGAAACCAGCGGAAGGTTCCTGCCGCGTTGTTACTAAGCGGCAAGAACCTTCCGCTGGTTTCGCCAGCTTTGCTGGATGACTACCCCGCTACCCTAATCCCCCATTTCTTACTTAAATAAGCCTCAACCTGTTTTCTTTCTGTATCACTAAGAGCTCGATTGAAGATTATTATTTCTCCAATGTAGCCATCCCAGTATTGTCCTCCTGAGGACATTTGTCCGACTATGTATCCAGTAGAAAAATTTTTACCATTGTTTTCAGTGGCAGTGCCAACATTCACGCCGTTAACATATCCATTGCTTACAGTGCCACTTAAAGTGTTTGATAAAATATACGGAGTATTTGGTGTCAATGTTGCATCTGAACCGAAGGTATTAGTATTGTTCCAACCGCCGCCATTGCCATAAAAAGCAGCGAATTGTGTATTGCTATCTCCACTTCCAAAAAAGAAATAACCATCATTATAAGAGTTTATAATTCTTCTAAAAACCCCATAACTGTTGTTGATGGTTGCAACAGCAAAAATGGACATATTACTTCCCAATCTAAGTATTGTATTAGAAAAATAATCGCCGCTTCCATCAAATACTAAGGCTGGTAATCCATTGATCGCATTTGCGATTAATGCTGGTTGATTTGCCGCAGTCGGCTGAGAAGCATTACTTCTGGCTGATTTTTCCGCATCAGGTGTTATGTCATACCAATTATCAACTTTGTTGTCGGTGGCACTTGTGGCATCTACATCTTCATCAAAACTGTCTTCCAAAGTTGTTTCCAACCATAAAGCAATCCCATCAATTCCTCTAACATTAGAAGTTTGTGTAACTGATCGGGCGGTGCGAACTTTTGCCTCTGTAACAATATCTTTTGAAGCAATAATACCCGCCATCACAATGCCAAGTATCACAATCACAATTACAATTTCGGTTAAAGAGAATGCTGATTTTTTCATAATTTTTAGATTTTTTTGTAACCGCAAATCTTGATTTTATAACCATCAAGACCAATTACAGATTTTTTAGAGTTAGTTAAAAGAACCATGTTACGCACGCCCAAATCAGCTAAAATCTGCGCGCCAGTTCCATAATTTCTTAATTCTTTTTCTTTGTTTTTCGGTTGGTTTTCATTGCTTTTCAAAAGATGTGAAATCGATTCATTAGGCTGTCTAATAATCACAATCACACCTGATTCGCTTTTAGAAATTTTTTTAATCGCCTTAGCAAGCAAGCCAGTTTTCGGATTTTCTACATCTTCCAAACAATCATTAAAAATATTTAGATGATGCATACGAACCAATGTCGGTTTGTTTGCGTCAATTTTTCCTTTTACCAAAGCAATGTGATCAACATTGTCGACTTTGCTTTTGTAAATCACCAAATCAAATTCACCGCCTTGTTTATGGATAAATTTTCCTCTTTCTTTCACTTCAATTAGTTTCTCGTTGGTGCGGCGATATTCAATCAAATCGGCAATTGTGGCAATTTTCATTTGATGATTTTGTGCGAATTTGATCAAGTCGGGCATACGCGCCATTGATCCATCATCATTCATTATTTCGCAAATTACGCCTGAATGATCAAGCCCAGCCAAAGCCGCAATATCAACAGCTGCTTCGGTGTGACCAGCTCTAACTAACACGCCTCCTTTTTCTGCTTTTAATGGAAAAATATGTCCAGGGCTAACCAAAGATTCTTTGCCTTTTTTTGGATCAATGGCATCGCGAATAGTTTTAGCGCGATCGAAAGCCGAAATTCCTGTAGAAATTCCTTCCTTAGCTTCAATTGAAACTGTAAAAGCAGTTTGATGACGCGACTGATTATTGGTGGACATTAAGGGCAGGTTAAGATCTCTAACTCTTTCTTCCGTAAGCGTTAAACAAATCAAGCCACGACCAAATTTTGCCATGAAATTAACTTTTTTGTCATCACACATCGCAGCAGGAATTACTAAATCTCCTTCATTTTCTCTTCCCTCATCATCCACCAAAATAAACATGTTACCTTGTTTGGCTTCTTCAATAATTTCAGGAATTGTCGCTAGATATTTTTGTTCTTTTTTTGGCATGTTTTTTAGTTTTTATTTTTTCTGTGTTTCGTATTTTTGCATTCTGATTAACCGGTGGTTTCGACTCCGCTCAACCACCGGTTAGGTGCATTTTATTTCTTTGCGATCAACCTCTCCAAATAACGCGCCATCATATCAATCTCTAAATTCACCAAGTCACCAACTTTTGCAATTTTAAATGCAGTATTTTCAATGGTGTGTGCAATTAAATTCACCTCAAAATTTTCATCCTCAACTTCATTCACCGTCAAAGAAGTTCCATTCAAAGTCACCGAACCTTTTGGCGAAATAAATTTCATTAAATTTTTATCTTTAACCGCAAAAGTAAATTTATGTGAATCTTTAATTTTCTTAATCGCCACTATTTTCGCGCATCCATCAACATGGCCTAAAACCAAGTGTCCACCAAGTTCATCACCAAATCTCAAAGCAAATTCCAAATTCACCAATTCAGAAATTTGCCAGTTTTTAAGATTAGTTTTATCCAGAGTTTCTTTAGAAGCTTGAAAATTCAGGAGAGTCTTTTTTTGAGAAATTTCTTTTTTAATCAGAGTCAAACAAACTCCGTTGCAGGCAATAGAACATCCAATTTCTAGCTTTCGACCAATAATTTTTTTTGTAGATATTTTTACCAGAAGATCTTTCTTTGCACCAAATTCTAATTCTTCAACCGCACCAATATTAGTAATTATTCCTGTGAACATTAGTTTTTAAGCGAAAGAAGAATTTGCCAAAGATGCATTAGCAAAGCGCTTCTGCATCTTGCTCACTTCTTTTTTGATTTTGTCAATTGCACCCGCTTCAATTTGTCTGATGCGTTCGCGCGAGATGTTGTATATTTGGCTTAGATCTTCCAAAGTGTGCGGATTTTCTGACATTTGGCGTTTCATGATAATGTCTTTTTCGCGCTCATTAAGTGTAGCCAGAGCGGTTCTAAGCATAAATTCTTGGCGCGAAGTTTCTTGATTTTCAATAGCCAAATCTTCCTGTGTTTCTTGATTCGCCACCAATAAATCCATCGCTTCATTGCCATCTTCTTCATCACCAATCATGGCGTTTAAAGAAGAGTCAGACTGTTGTAATCTAGAATCCATGTCGATCACATCTTTTTTCGAAACATGTAAATCTTTGGCAATTCTCTCGATATTTTCGTCAGAAAGAGAACTGCGATTTGAGGCGTCGTCGATTCTTTTTTTGATTTTATTTAAATTGAAGAAAAGCTTTTTTTGAGCAACTGTCGTACCAATTTTTACCAGCGACCAAGAACGCAAAACATATTCTTGAATTTGCGCTCTGATCCACCACATAGCGTAAGTAGAGAAGCGAAAGCCTTTACTTGGATCAAATTTTTTAACAGCTTGAATTAAACCAACATTTCCTTCCGAAACTAAATCGGTAATTGGCAGACCATAATTTCTGAATTTTCCAGCAATTTTCACCACTAATCGTAAATGGCTTTGCACTAAAATTTTTGCAGATTCTTTGTCTCCATGATCTTTAAATTTCATGCCATGTTCATATTCTTCTTCTGGCGTAAGAATGGGGAATTTTTGAATTTCTTTTAGATATTGTAAGAACCCTGAATCAGCTGATTTTGCAATGTTTGAATGCGATAATGATATTACACTTGTTTTCATAAATGACCTCCGAATTAAAGAGTTTTTTCAAGTTCAAGGAAGTAAACAACTTAGTAATTTCTTAAGGATTATCAAGGTGGTTAGTTAAAAAATCTCAACTAAAGATTAGCAACAGCAACGCCATATTTTTTGGAAAGATATCTCATTATGTCCTTTCTTTCCTGAAGATTTAGAACGCGATTGTAAACAATAATTTCTGAAATTAATCCGTTAAAACCGGCGTCATTATTGCGGTCTGACCCGATTTTGATTCCAGTTAAAATATTTGATCCTGCATTAAACATCGATCCTCCAGATATATTTAAAGCATCATTTATATAAGCTTTAGAAGATGTGGAATTATAATATACAGCTCCTATGTAATTATCTCCGCCGGTGAAAGTTAATGGACTGGTCGAAAATACATAATTTGTGCCAAAATGCATTTGAAAGCTGCTTGGTGAAAATATTCCAAAGACAGCGATATTAGAAGTTTGACCAGCATCTACAATAACAGAATTATTTGTTACAATAAAAGGCTGTACCACAAAAAATATGGTATTTTGTGTAGAAGTGCCTTGATAAAAATTTGACAAAACAATGCCACCAGCCCCACCAAACTGAACGCTCGGGAGTTTATTGATGCCATTTGAAGACATTGTTATATTGTTGCTGGCCGTAACTGTTAAGCTATTCTTTTTTCCTATAACAGATCCTGGGCTGATGTCATACCAAGTGGTGATTTGTGAACCATTTTCTAGTTCGTTTGTTTTAAAACTTTTGGTTAATGTTGGTTCATACCAAGCAACTAGACCATCAGTTGTTGGCACGGGTGAAGTGGAGGTTATTGATCTAGCATTGGTAATTCTAGCTTGTTTAATTGCACTAGTTCCTTGCAACACGCCGACCGACATCAATAAAATAACAAGAAGTACAACTGATAACTCAACAAGAGAAAACGCTTTAGATTTTTTCATATTTACTGAGGGTTGGTTGTTGGACTTCAAAATTTGTCTTACCTGAGTGTTACCCTGCAATTGTTGTGGGGTCTATTGTGCCACAAATAAAATATTAGAATTATGACGATATGGACCCCGCAAAAAGTGCGGTTGTGACACTGAAATATTTTTAATTAACCTCTTGATCCATCCAAGTTAATACAGGGGTTTTTGCAGCTTTCACATCATCCAATCTTCTTCTTGGAGTTGAAAGTGGATAATTGTGGAATCTTTCTCCATTTCCAGTTTCAACTTCTTTCGCAATGTAAATCATATTTGCGATAAATTGATCAATAGTTTCGCGAGTTTCAGTTTCTGTAGGTTCAATCAACATCGCACCTTGCACCACAAGTGGGAAGAAAACTGTCATTGGATGCATACCATATTCAACCAATGCTTTGGCAATATCTAAAGTTGAAGTGCCTTTAGCCTTTTGAAGTTTGTCAGTTAACAAACATTCATGCATACAATTGCCTTCAAATGGCACATGGAAATGATCTTTCAATTTTGCCAAAATGTAATTTGCGCTTAAAACTGAATCTTCAGCAACTTTTTGCAAACCATCAGCACCATGAGAAAGCATGTAAGCCAATGCTCTGACATGCATACCAAATTGTCCGTTAAATCCCTTCACTTTTCCGCAAGTGTTTTTTGGCGCGATAAGTTTGAAAGTTTCGCCTTCTTTCACAACATGTGGAGTTGGTAAAAATTCAGCTAGTTCAGCGCGCACTGCGATTGGTCCAGAACCTGGTCCTCCGCCACCATGAGGAGTTGAGAAAGTTTTGTGTAAGTTAAAATGCATCACATCCACACCAATATCAGCAGGGCGAACTTTACCAACAATCGCGTTATAATTCGCGCCGTCGCAATAGAAATATCCACCAACTGAGTGAATTAAATCAGCGATTTCTTTTATATTTTTTTCAAATTTTCCGCAAGTATTCGGATTAGTAATCATGGTTCCAGCAATTGATTTGCCATGCTCAGCAACCAATTTTTTCAAAGCTTCCACATCAATCAAACCTTCTTTGTCAGACGGAATTACTTTAATTTGAAAACCACACATTGCTGCAGTTGCAGGATTTGTGCCGTGAGCTGAATCTGGAATCAAAACAATTTTACGAGTTTCAGCTTCACCTTTTTTCTCATGAGCTTTTTTAATTACCAACATGCCAGAAAATTCACCTTGCGCACCTGCCGCTGGAGCCAAAGAAACTGCGCCCAAACCAGTTAAAGTTGCTAACCAATATTGTAAATTAAACATCAATTCTAAAGCGCCTTGCACGGTGGACTGATCTTGCAAAGGATGAATGTCACCAAATCCTGGTAAGCGCGCCATTTTTTCATTCAAACGTGGGTTATGTTTCATGGTGCAAGAACCCAAAGGATAAAAGCCGCTATCAATTGAATAATTTTGGTTAGAAAGACGCACAAAATGTCTAATAACTTGTGGTTCATTCACTTCAGCCAGACCGATTTTTGATCTTTTATTTTGTCCAGTTCTTAAGGAAAAATTCGCAACTTTTGGCAAATCAACGCCACAAGCACCTTCTCTAGATTGTCTGATCAATAAATCAGTTTCTTGATTCAATCCGATTTCTTTAGGGATATAATTTGAAGTAAATGTCATAAAAATTAGTTATTTATTATTTTTATTTTGTTGCATTAGTAATTCATAAAGAGACTCCGGAGCCAAGTCAGCACCGTTTTCCCAAGATAAAGTATCGTTTTCTATTTTGAAATTTTTGAAGTAACCAATATCTTGTAATGGTCCAAAAACCCCACCTCTATTTTTTAATTTTTGAGTTAAATCAATTTCTCCTTCTTTGCCATCATCAAAGGCGATCCAAACTTTGTAATCTTTAATGTGTTTTGCACTTATTACAGATTCAAACATCTCTTACTCCAAAGGTTCTATTTTATTTAAAGGCTGATCATTTACAGCCAGTTGCCAATCTTGTAGCAATTCTTCTTTATGAAGATCATACCAATCCAAGACAGCTCTCAAAGCCCTTTTTGGAAATTTTCCAATTACTATACCAAATAAACTATTTCTAGATTTGGTATTTATAATCCAAACTAACTTCATCTTTTTGGCTAAAAATTGTAAAAAGCCTCAAGTTGTATGAGTATACAACTTTCATTTTTTACAATTTTTATCTCAAAAATATTTTGTTAGTTCGGACTATAAATAGTTTATTTGGTATATTCCTGACTCAATTTCAACGGAAATTTTAAAATCACCGTATTTTGCATGAAAATGCGGCGGATTATGTTCGTCGTAATACATTGAAATCACGATCCCAAGAAATCAGCTTATCTCTGGCATATTTTGTGGTGTGTTTGGGTTTTTTTTGGTGTTTGTAAAGCGATAACTCGAAACTCTTTTTTACTTCAAAACTTCCGCCAATTCTTTAGCAAAAATTTCAATATCTTGTGCGCTAGTTAATTCACTAACTGCCACAACCATTTTATTTCCTTGTGCAAAACCGCCGATGATATTTTTAGCTAATAATTTTTTATTAACTTCATTTGCGTCTTTTGAAAGTTCAATTGCGAACTCATTAAAGAAACTCTTATTCAAAACCTTCACGCCTTTAACTTTTTCTAAAGCATCAGCCAAATCACAAGCTTTTTTGTGATTGATCAAAGCCAATTGTTTGAAACCAATTTCACCAAGCAAAGAAACATGAATTGTAAATGCAGTTGCGCATAAGCCTTGGTTTGAGCAGATATTTGAAGTAGCTTTTTCGCGGCGAATATGTTGTTCGCGAGCGTTAAGAGTTAAAACATATCCGTCTTTTCCATCAACATCAGAAGTTGCACCGCAAATTCTACCAGGCATTTGGCGCATAAATTCTTTTTTACAAGCGAAGAATCCAAGTAATGGACCGCCAAAATTTAAACCAACACCAATGCTTGAAGCTTCACCAACACAAATATCAGCTTGTTTTGGAGCTTCCAGAAGTCCAAGTGATAAAATTTCGTTGGTCACCACAATTAATAAAGTGCCAGCTTCATCACATTTTTTTCTCAAATCATCTAAATTTCCAACTTCGCCGTGGAAGTTTGGATATTGTACCACAACAGCGGCGCAAGTTTCATCAATTTCAGAAACCAATTTTGAGTCATTCAAATCAAGTGAAGTTTTAGTAACTTCTAAATAATCGGGATGCATGTCACCAATAATCGCGATATTTTTGCGGCTAGATTTAATACGAAGCGCCATCAAACAGCTTTCAGACATTGCAGTTGCGCCGTCATACATAGAAGCGTTAGCAATTTCCATTCCAGTTAAAAGAGCTATGATGCTTTGGAATTGGAAAATTACTGCCAAAGTTCCTTGAGAAATTTCTGGCTGGTAAGGAGTGTAAGAAGTTAAGAATTCTGAGCGTTGAATAATATGATCAACTGCAGCTGGAACATGGTGTTTATAGCAACCTGCTCCTAAGAAAAATGGGCCTTCAGAAGCGCTGCGATTTTTAGCAGCTAAACCTTTTAGGTAATTTTCAACTTCAAGTTCACCTTGGTGATCTTGTAGGCCTGAAATTGGTTGTTTAAGTAGTAAATCTGAAGGGACTGCATCAAAAAGTTCATCGACATTTTTTACGCCGATAATTTTCAGCATCTCTTGTCTGTCCTTAGGAGTTAGGGCTAGATAACGCATATTTCTAGAAATTTATTTGTGAAAAATGAGTGATAGGTAAATCGATCGCACAACCTATTTATCAGAACTAATTATTCAACCGCCAAATTTTGGATTTTTTTACATAGGCTCAAGCTAGGTTAAAAACATCTTCCTTTTCTACCAAGGGCATGATCTTTAAAAATCTCTGAACTTCCAAACTTTTCGGATAAGAAAAATATTGTCCTTCTCTAACATTTTTATCTCTCAAAATTTTTATTTCCAAACCAGCGGAAATTTTTTCTAAATGATCGATAATCAAGTCACATCCACCTTCATAAAGCTGATTAATATTAAAAAATAATGAGCGATTTTTATCTACTTCCAAATAAGAAAATCCAAGTATCGCGCCTGTGTCAATTGTGGCGTCACTAATATAATGCAGAGTCGTGCCAATTCTGGACTCACCACTTAATATTGCCCAAAAACTTGGCATCACGCCGCGATAATTCGGCAAAATTCCTGAATGTAAATTTATTATTCCATGCTTTGGAATATTGATAATTGTGTTTCTAAAAATCTGTCCAAAACGAATTGAGATAATTAAATCTGGCGCAAATTCTTTAAAATCCTCAAGCGCAATTTCCGAATTAATATTTTCATAACTAACAATTTCTGATTGAAAAGATTCAGTGATTTGTTGAAAAGTTAAGAATTTATTTTTCTTATCAACCAAACTATCAATTATTGTAAACCCTTCCTGCTCAACCTTCGACAATTCCCTCAATTCTTCTGCCAATCCATCCGATTTCCCAACTCCTTGCGATAAAACAATTTTCACTTGATGCTTCTTCAAATCCGCAAATAAAAAATTAAGCGCCGTCAGCGCATGAAAATCGTTGTTCAAACAAATAATAATCTTCATAAATTAGTTTTAATTAAGCATTTCGTTCTTAATCACATCAATAAAATTTTGTACAATGGGCTTCACGCTTTGGCCGCTTCGTAGTCCAATCAAGTAATTCATCTTTGGAAAAAGATTGGATAAATTTTTTACCACCAAATCACTATCATTTTTATTAATGCAAATTGTCGAAACAATTGCTGCAAAATTATTTTCTTTTACAAAATGTTTTAGCATCTCCCAATTACCATTTTCAAACTCGATACTACCTGCAAGTTGATGCATTTTTACAGCTTCTTCAAACAGAGGTAAAACTATCAAATTATGATCAATTCTAATTAAATCAAAATTCTTTAAGTCCTTCATATCATTGATCATAAGCTTTGCTAAAGGATGTTTTTTATTCATAATTAAAACTGGATCATAAGATGAAATTTCAATCAATTTAATTTCTGTGTTTTTGATTAAATTTGGATAAAAAATTAGATCAATTTGATCGTCTTTTAATCTTTTTAAAGCTTCGCTGGCTGGAATATTTCTGATAAATATTTTGCTGTCGGGATTAGATTTTTTAAAATTCTTAATGATCTTAGGCATGGCGTAAGATATGGCTATATGATGTACTGCTATCTCAATTTTCTTCTGTTCTTTTTTATTCTTTTTATCCAAAAAACTTTTAATCACCGAATCAAATTCTTGCATCAAAGGGCAGGCCATCTCGTAAAAATTTTCACCATCCGCGGTAAGTGAAATTGGCTTAGAATCTCGTTTTATAAGTTGCAATCCTAGGTCTCTTTCTAGTGATTGAATTTGTAGAGTAACTGTGGATTGCGTTAAATTCATAACCCGCGCTGCTTCAGAAATACTGCGGCATCTAGCCACATAATAAAATCCTTTAATCTGTTGTAAGCGATTTTTTTTATATAAAAAATTCTGATCAATTTCATTCTTCATCTTAAAATTACCTTATATTAATAATATCAATAGTATCATAGATAAAATTAATTTTCTTAATGTCATTAAATGCAGATCTATAATCTCAGATTTTTTACAAAAAGTTCAAAATCAACCACATTGAACTTATGTGAAAAATATCTTAGACTGTCATCACCAGTTTTTGTTATGCGTGGTAAAGAAATGCACTTTGAATTAACTACAGAAATTTTTGAAATAGTGAAAAACACCCAATAAAAAAGCCCCTTTGATTTCTCAAAGAGGCTTTTTAAAATTCTGGTGTCAGGAGCCACCACCACGCAAACCCGGCGTGTTGCTTCCTATTCCCTGTAAAGGTATTTTATTCGGAGCAACTCCCAACAAAAATCATTTTTAACTAAAAATTTTTTTTAACAACCAGTTTTTTCATAAATTTTTTAATTCTTTTTACAAAAACTGATTTTGCAAATGTCCTAGCCCCCAAAAATCCCCCAACTTCAGGAGAGAATTTTAAGCGATCAATATTTACGATTAAGCGTCAGCTTTTTTGTTAAAATATTGATCATTTAACAATAATCTTTTTTGGAGTAAAAAATATGAGTACAAAGTTCAGTGAA